>CAYSRL010000122.1:0-4083 GCA_964433515.1 uncultured Ruminococcus sp. | reverse complement strand
GGTGCGAATTTTGTGGGGCGGGAAACACGTCCCGGAATGCATAAATGCATTCCCTACAATGGGTTGGGCAGGGTGGTGGGAGTGGGCAAGAACCGTTCCTTGGCTTTGCTCCTATTGCCCATTTTTGTAATGAAATCCACCGGGATTTTATCGAAAAAACACAAAAATCAACCGCTAAAAACCGGAATTTTCCTTGACATTACTATTTTAATATAGTAATATATTGTTTAGAATTGGGCTTTTTGTAGAGTGCCCAATATTATGACCCGAAAGGAGTTGTGGTTTTTGAAAAAATCCTATTTGAAACCATCGCTCGAAGCCATCTCTTTCTGCCCGGAAGCGGCAATCGCAGAAGACCCCAACAGTTTCCCCTACAACGACGGCGAATTGGGCTGGTCCTGATGCCGTCGCCCCGCACTCCCCTATTATTCATCCCAAATCATTTTCTTTAAGGAGGAAAAACCTATGCGAACCAACATCAAAAAGGCTCTCGCAGTCCTGATGACCATGGTGATGCTGTGCGGTCTGTTGCCCCTGGGCGCCCTGACCGCTTCTGCGGCCGATAATCTGGTCAGCAACGGCACCTTCGAGAGCGGCACCAGCGGCTGGGCCTGCTCCAGCGGAGCGACTATGACCGCTACCACCACCGACCCCGGCTCCGGAAGCCAGTCTTTGGCTCTGGACTGCTCTACGGTCGACTACTGCTGGACTTATGTAAAGATCTCCGTAACAGCAGACACCGACTATACCATTAGCTTTAAAGCGAAGGTGACCAGCAACTATATCAACATTAACTTTTTGAACACCAGTTGGGGTTCTTCCGGCATTAACAAGATTAGCGTTGGTAACCCCTCTTCCTGGACTGAGTATAGTTATGAATTCAACAGCGGTAGCAATACCGCACTGCTGGTATTCTTCCAGTCCGGCTGGGCTATGACCACCGGCGGTATGATCTATCTGGACGATGTGGTCATCGCCGAGGTTGAGACCGACTCCGGCGACTCCGGCGACTCCGGCGACGAGGGTGACTCCACCGTCACCGGTGAAAACCTGATCGTCAACGGCAGTTTTGAAGACGGCAGCAACGGTTGGACTCTGGGTTCCGCCGGCTCTGTTGTCAGCGGCGGTCAGGAAGGCGACTATGCCCTGCAGATGTCCAACCCCACCACCCAATACAGCGCCATTGCTACCCAGTACGTGACCGTGGAGCCCGGTGCGGCCTACACCTTCACCTGGTACTGCAAACGTGTATCCGGCACCGGTGTCTTTAACATCTATCTGGACGGCGCCACATATAGCGGTCAGCAAAACTGGATGAATGAGACCTCCGGCGAATGGGTGCAATATACCCTGAATATAACCATCAACGCCACCACGACCAGCCTGTTGGTGAAATTCTCCAACGAGGCCGCCAGCACCGTCGGCACCGTCCTTATCGATAACGTGGTGCTGACCAAGGATCCCGTGGCCTCTTTCGACGGCTTTATCACCAACGGCGACTTCGAAGTTGGTGACATGACCGGCTGGACCGTGTCCCAGACGGCCACCGCCTCTGCCGATGCGGCTTATTCCGGTAACTACGGCGCCCACATCACCAACCCGGGCGCTCAGTACGGCGGTATGATCAGCCAGGGCACCGTGAACGTGGTGGCCGGCAACACCTATACCATCTCCTTCTGGATGAAGGTCACCGTAGGCTATGTCAACATCCAGATCAAAGACGGCTCTCTTTCTGGCACCAATCTGACTTCCGGCGGATACAATACCGCTACCTGGAAGCAGTTCAGTTACACCGTCACCCCCACCACCAACGTGATGTACATCAACTTCTGCGGCGGCGGCACCGGTACGGTTGACGAAGCCTATGTGGACGATTTCCTGGTTGTTGAGGAGAAGGATCCTTCCTTCGACGGTTACCTCTATAACGGTGACTTTGAGACCGGCAATCTGGATAAATGGACTTACTACCACGATACCGCCGTATCTACTGCGGCTGCCTATACCGGCAATTACGGTGTCCACCTACAGGGTGACGGTTCTTGGGGCGGTATTATGTATCAAAGCACCGTCAACGTGAAGGCCGGTAAGACCTATATCGTTTCTTACTACATCAAGGTTCTTGCCAACGGTATGAACCTCCAGATCAAAGATGGTACCACTTCCAGCGGCACCACACTCGCATCCAAGAGCCACTCCGCCTCCAACTTTGGCAGTTGGACGCTGGTGACCCACGAGGTCACCCCCTCTCAGGACGGCTTGTTTATCAACTTCTGCGGTATCGGCAGCAGCAGTTCTGCCAATGCCAGTTTGGCTGAGAGCGCCTATGTGGACGACATCACCGTTTCTCTCAAGGGCGGCGAGATCTATCCCGAGGAACTGATCAAATTCGGCGGCGCCAGCGTCCGTGACGTGGAGGTATCCTCCACCGGCGGTACCGGCTACGGTCTGGCCTTTAAGTTTGAGGTGGAGGCCACCAGCGCCCAGAAAGACTATGAGAACAAATACGTGGAAAGCAGCGGCAGTGTCTTGCTGGGCGAGACCGAGTATACTCTGGTGCGTATGGGCGCTGTGATGACCAACCAGGCTTCTGTGGGTCAGAGTTCTGCTGACTTCACTCTGGATTCTGTCAACGGCACCAAGATCATCGACATTCCTGCCGTGTATCTGGCCGGCCTGACCACCGAGGATGTTTCCTTTGCCGTGCGTATTCTGGATATCCCGCAGAACCACATCGGCACCTCCATTTATGCCCGTCCCTATTACGTGTATACGGAGAACGGTGAGGAGGTTATCGTATACGGCGATATCAAATCCAACACCTATGCCAAGGTTTCCAATCCCAAGTCTTCCATCAAGATCCTGTCCATCGGCCACTCCTTCTCCAAGGACGTTATGCAGACCTATCTGTGGAATATGTTCAACGAGGGCGGCTATGAAGAGATCGTCATCGGCTATCTGTATATGGGCGGCTGCTCTATGCCCAAGCATCTGTACAACATCCAGAACAACCTGGCCCAGTATGAGTACGGTAAGAACAGCACCGGCACTTGGGAGACGTCGTACAACGTGTCCGCTCTGACCGCTCTGCAGGATGAGGAATGGGATTACGTCAACATCCAGTCCTCCCCCGACTATATCGGCGGCCAGACGATCAGCAGTTTCAAATTGGGTGTGAACAGCGACGGCGATCAGATCACCCTCGACACGCCTATGACCGAGTATGAGTGCATCACCCCCATCACCGAATGGATCCAGGAGAACGCTCTGAACACGGCGGTCAAGACCGACTATCATATGATCTGGGCCTACAGTGAGGATTGCGAATTGTGGAGTTACGCCTATCATAACAACAACCAGTTGACCATGTACAACAACATCATCACTCAGACCCTGACGAACGTGGTGCCTCACGATGGCATTAACGACATCATCCCCTGCGGCACCTCTATCCAGAACGGTCGTACCTCCTTCATCGGCGATAACTTCAACGAGCCGGTTGTGACCGGTACTCAGGCTGACGGTTATCACCTGAACAGCAAGTACGGCGATTACACCGGCGCTCTGACCTGGTATTGCCACTATTCCGGTGACGATGCCAACGTGATGGCCGGTTACACCGGTGATCTGAGTGCGAACGAGTTTGCGGCGATTGCCGAGGCGGTTAACAACGCTATCGAGAATCCCTACGAGATCACCACTTCCTCTTATACCGAATAAGTCCTATTTGGCCCGCCCGTGACGGTTTTCCGTCACGGGCGGTTTTTTTGTGGGAGGAAGGAGATTAGAGGGAGGAGTTAGGAGTTAGGAGTTAGGAGTTAGGAGTTAGGAGTTAGGAGTGAGGAGTGTAGTCAAGTCTGTGCGGGGTTTGCGGGAGGGCACAGAGGCCCTCCCCTACGTGAGTGGGATGGGTTTGTGGGGCGGGTGGTTGGTGCTGGGGTGGCGGTCAAACAAGCGATGGCAAGGCGGTCAACTTTACAGCAAGGAACCGTTTAAATAAGGTGCTATTCGTACCGCAAGGGGTATTGCTACCGAGGGGTCAGTCGTGCCATAAAACGCATTGCTACAGAGTGCTGTTTATGCCGT
>CAYSRL010000121.1:0-4211 GCA_964433515.1 uncultured Ruminococcus sp. | reverse complement strand
ATCAAGGCTATAAGTAATCCTCTTTTCGCACAAATTTTGCCCGCTCCTCGTTTGAGGAGCGGGCTTTTTGCGCATACTAGGGGCAGGATGTGATGACAAATGCGTTCTGTTTGGACAGATACAGCGGAAAAACCCACTTTTGACCACCTGAAAGGCGATACAAAGACCGATGTGCTGATCGTGGGCGGCGGTCTATCCGGCCTTTTGTGCGCCCACCGGCTGCACGCCGCCGGCATCGACTATCTGCTCATCGAGGCAAAGGAGATCGCCGGCGGCGTGACCCACAACACCACCGCCAAGGTGACCGCCCAGCACGGACTGATCTACGGCAAACTCCTCCAACAATACGGTCTTGCCGCAGCAAAACAATATTACCGCACCAACGCCCGGGCAGTGGAGCAATACCGCACCCTCTGCCGGGAACTGGACTGCCCCTTCGAGCCAAGGGATGCCTACGTCTATTCCCGCACCGACCCGGAACCGCTCCGGCAGGAATGGGAAGCCTACCACGCCATAGGCGTTTCGGCCGAACTGGTCACCGAAACCCCTCTCCCCTTTCCCGTCGCCGGGGCGGTAAAACTTCCCCACCAGGGGCAGATCAACCCGCTCCAACTATTGTACCGGCTGGCCCGACCGCTGAACATCCGGGAGCACACCAAACTACGCTCTCTCGCCCCCAACCGGGCGGAAACCGACCGGGGCACCATCCGGTATCGTACGGCCATCATCGCCACCCATTTCCCCCTGCTGAACAAGCACGGCGCCTACTTTTTTAAGTTGTATCAGCACCGCTCTTATGTGCTGGCGTTGGCACAGGCGCAAACGGTGGACGGTATGTATGTGGACGCCGACCCAAAAGGGCTGTCTTTCCGAAACTGTGGAGACCTTCTGCTGTTGGGCGGCGGCAGCCACCGCACCGGCAAACCCGGCGGCGGTTATGCCGAACTGGAAGCCTTTGCCGGGCGGCACTACCCGGACGCCCGTGTGTGCGCCCGGTACGCCACCCAAGACTGTATGAGCCTGGACGGCGTTCCCTACATCGGCTTGTATTCCCGGCGCACGCCCCATCTGCTGGTGGCCACCGGCTACAACAAATGGGGCTTTACCTCCTCTATGGCGGCGGCCCAGATCCTGTGCGACCGGATTCAGGGGCGCACCACCGAGGACAGCGGGATCTTTTCCCCTTCCCGCAGTATGTGGCATCCGCAACTGGCTCTAAACGGTATGGAGACCGTCGTAAACCTGCTCACCCCCACCGCACCCCGCTGTCCCCATATGGGCTGTGCGCTGAAATACAACCGGCAGGAGCACACCTGGGACTGTCCCTGCCACGGATCCCGCTTTACCAAAGAGGGTCAACTGCTGGACAACCCGGCCACCGACGACAAACGGATGTAACCGCCCCAAAACAGACCCCTCCCATAGGCTGTATAGACAGGATAAAGGCCCCCTATTGTAGTGTATTCCTACAATAGGGGGCCTTTGCCGTTTGTCCGTTTCACCGAACCGTTCAATACCCGGTGGATTTTTTAGTTAAGGCATTGACAGACGGTGCCGTTTCGTGTATAATGTATGAAAATAAGCGGGAATTTTGAAAATTTTTATTCAAAGTGCAAACGCTTATTGGTTAGAAAGGAGAGTTTTTATGGAGAATCAAGTCATTAACGCCCCCGTTGGTCAGTTGAAGACCAACAAAGGTCTGCTGAAGACCATTCTGCTGACCATCGTGACCCTCGGCATCTATCCACTGGTCGTTATGTCTGCGGTATCTAACGACATCAACGTGGTTGCCTCCCGTTACGACGGCAAAAAGACCATGCATTTCTGTCTGCTGACCTTTATTGTTGCCCCCATCACTATGGGCATCGCCGGCATCGTGTGGTATCATCGCATCTCTAACCGCATCGGCGCCGAGCTGAAGCGCCGTGGTATTGGCTATTCCTTCGGCGCCGGTTCTTTCTGGCTGTGGAATGTGCTGGGCAGCCTGATCGTCATCGGCCCTCTGGTTTACCTGCACAAACTGTTTAAGGCCGTCAACCTGATGAATGCCCATTACAACGTGAACGGCTGATCCCTTTTATAGCAAAAACCGCTCCACAGACCGTGGAGCGGTTTTATTTTTGCGCTTATTCGGCATATTCCCGCACAAACTCCGCCACCTGGGCGGCGCAACGGCGGCTGCCCTCCTCGGAGAGGTGGAGCCTATCCTCGCACTTATACCGGCATTCATCCTCCATACACAAAGCATACAGGTCGTTGACCGGCACCTCCAACTCCGCCATCAGTTCCACAGCGGCGGCATTATACGCTTTCACCCACTCGTTGGAATAGTTGATGGTGCCCTGCACCCCGGTGTTATCCCCGGCGGCACCGGATTCCAGGATCGGCACGGTGGTGGCAAACACCACTTTGGCGCCGCACTGACGGCACAGCGCCACGATCCGGCGCAGAAAACCCACATATTCCTCCACCGGGTGGATGGCCTCGGTCATAGGCGCCTCGATGTTCATATCCCAATAGCCGTTGTTAAAATGCACCAGGGCGATATCCGGATTCCACTTGAGTTCCTGATTGGCCTGCCACAGGGTATAGGCGGCAAAACGGCCGTTATCCTCCGGATACAGCACCTCGTACTCCCCATTCAATGCCTCTTTCACATACTGCTGATACCCCATCCGGATGGAGTCGCCCAGTAACAACACCTTTTTCATAATACGTTCTCCTTATTCTCGGTCAACAGTTCGATGGCATACTTGGCATAGGGGGACAAATACTGTCCCCGCCGGGTGATGATCACCGGCTGGCGGGTGCGGATCGGCTGGCTCAAAGCGTACAGTTCCACCGCATCCCCCGCTCCGCAATGGCGGATAAACTGGAGGGGCAACAGGGTGGCGCCCACCCCGGCACGGCACAGGGCATAGGCGGTGCTCAGACCCACCACCTCCGCCGCAATCTGCGGGTGGAACCGGGCCTGCCGGCAGGCCTCCTCAAACTGACGGCGCATCTCCTGCTGGTCGCCCACCGTCACAAAGGGCAGATCCCTGCACAAAGCAAGGTCAATGCACACCGGCTCCGCCGAAGAGGTTTCCGGCAGATTTTTTGCCATCATCCGGGGCACCGCCAGCACCATCGTATCCGGCTCCAGAGCCGTCACGTCCAAAGTGGCCTCGTCCACCGGCAGATTCACCACCGCCAGATCGTATTTGCCCTCGGCCGCCTCTTGGCGCAACTGGTCGCTGCCGGCCTCCTGCAATACCACCTGCACACCGGGATAGCGTTCTTTAACACGCCAGACAACCTCGGGTATCAGATACTGCCCCCGGAAAGGGGAAATGCCGATGATCAGCCGGCCGCTCTCCCCGGACTTATACGCCTCCATCGACCGGAGCAACTGATCCTCCCGATACAAAAGATCCTGCGCCTGACGGATAAAATGCTCACCGGCGGCGGTGACGGTCATAGGCACGGTGCTGCGGTCAAACAGTTTCAGCCCCAACTCTTTTTCCAGTGCCAATATCTGTTTGCTCAGCGCCGGTTGGGATATCCCCAGCCGTTCTGCGGTCTGGGAAAAATTCAGATCCTTTGCCAGTTCCACGGCGTATTGGGTTTGTCGGATATTCATACCTGTCACCTCTTTTGTTATTACCTTTATATTATAGACGCTATTCCCTCTTTTTGCAATACCTCCAACAAAAAATACGATAATTTCTTAAAAAGGGTTGACAAACGGAAAAAGGCCGTTATAATATAACACGCAAGTAATAAACGCCATAACTAAGTTGAAAGGAATGAACAAAATGGATCTCTCTCTGTTGGCCGGAGGCTTGTTCGGCTGGGTATCGGCGATTCCTGCCGGTATCTGGTATCTGATCATCCTTCTGGCGGTAATCATCCTGTGGTTTGTGGTTGTCAAGCGTCCCGTGTATGAGGCGGTGGGCCTGGGCTTTGTGCTGTTGGTGCTCATCTCCGGCAAGTGGGACAGCATCGGAATGTATATCGATGAGGCTTTGCACACCAACCTGCTGTATTCGATGGTGGCCTTCGTGGCGATGTCCATCCTGCTGACCAAGACCAAGGTGGTGGACAGTTGTATCGCCATCATCCTGTCCCTGATCGGCCGTATCCGTGGCGGCGCCGGCTATACCGCCGTCATCGCCAGCGCCTTTATGGGCGCTCTGTCCGGCTCCGGCCCCGGCAACGTGATGGCCACC
>CAYSRL010000120.1:0-4217 GCA_964433515.1 uncultured Ruminococcus sp. | reverse complement strand
GACTATGAGGCTCTGGCAGACGAAGTGGTGGAGGGTATCGGCGCTTTCGGTTCCGGTAAGTTCCTGATCAAGGACGGCGAGTTGGCCTCCGGTGCCACCGACGGCACCCGTGCCAGCCGTACCGCTATCGGCGTCAAGGCCGACGGCTCTGTGGTGATGATGGTGCTGGATGGCCGCCAGGAGCCCTTCTCCTGCGGCGGCAGCCTGCGTGAGATCGCCCAGATCATGCTGGAGGCCGGCTGTGTGGATGCCGTGAACCTGGATGGCGGCGGTTCCACCACCTATATGTCCAAGGCCGAGGGCAGCGACACCATCAAGGTGGTCAACCGTCCCTCCGACGGCTATGCCCGCAGCGTGGCCGGTTCTCTGGTGGCGGTCTCCACCGCAAAATCTTCCAAAGAGTTTGACCGGGCCATCATTGAGTCGGATTACGATTATCTGACCAAGGGTACCGAGCTGCAGTTGAACGCCATCGGCGTCAACAACATCGGCTCCTCTGCCGAGATTCCCGAGGGCGCCTATTGGGCGGTCTCGGACGAGTCTTTGGGCACGATCTCTGAGGACGGCGTGTTCACGGCTGTGGGCTGTGAGTGCGAATATGCCGGCATCTGCTCCGTGTGTCAGAACCCCCTCCCGGAGGATGCGGAGGTTGAGGTTCGGTTGATGGTGGGCGATGAGGTCGTCGGCTCCAAGACCCTGCACGTGGTGGTGCCCGAGACCCTGGAATTCACCGAGAAATCTCTGACCCTGATCTATGGCGTTACCACCGAACTGCCCCTGGAGGCCTATTACAACAGCAACCCGGTGAAGATGAACGAAAACGACATTTATGCCGGTTATTGGGAGATCGAGGAATTCCCGGACGAGGAATGGGCCGTCTTTGAAGGCTTCAACGTCACCGCCCTGGAGGAGTCCGGCGCCCGTAATATGACGGTGTTCGCCCTGGTGCTGGATAACGAGGATGCCTATTGTGAGATCACGGCGTCGATGTTCCGTGAGGACGAGGCGGTATTCGATTTTGACAAGGCTACCGCCGGCAACCGCACCCTGGCCTGGGTCCGTGAGGTGGAGAATGCCACCACCGAGGACAACCTCAATTATACCGTGGTTGACCCGGAACAGGACGTTTCTCTGGGCTATACCTTCGCCCTGGATATGAACGCCATCGAGATCCCCGACCAGTTGGCAGACATCGTGTTTATGCTGCCCAACTCGGATAAACAGGAAAGTTCCGCTTTCGGCTATATGCTGGCTCTGGCAGAGCGTATCAGTGTCCTCACGGAGGTGCGCATCACCGCCCAGTTCGACAAGGATCTGGATGTGGACATCTCCGAACTGAAGGTCATTAACGATTATTTCTCCCTGACCTCTGCCACGGTGGACGAGAACAACCAGTTCACCATGATCTGCAACTGGATCGACCAGACCCAGGCTATTGACCAGGTCACCGCCAACCCCCTCTGCATCATGACCGGCATCAAGGCCACCCCCAAGGAGGATGCCAATTGGGACGGCAACGAACTGATCGTTTCCAACTCCGGTAACGTGGGCTACGATATTTATCTGCGTGCCACCTCTCTGTATTCCTTCGCTCAGCGCACGGAAAATCAGGAGAAGTACGGTCTGCTTCCCTATTCTGCCAGCAACACCGGCTGGGAGGGCGGCACCGAGACCGGCGCTTATTATTCCAGCGTGTATGCGGACTTTGAGGACGGCTTTATCATCGATAGTGCCGTGCGTCAGGGCTGGTATAAGGAAAGCAGCGGATATGCGTATTACGTGGATCACAAGCCGGTGACCGGTGTGCAGTACATCCCCTCCCGTGAGGATGAGTCTGTAAACCTGTTCTATGAGTTCGATGAGAACGGCATCTGCAAGGGTAAGATGACCGGCTTGGTCAGTTATGAGAATGACCTCTATTACGCCGTCAACGGCGAGAAAATGACCGGTTGGGTGTCCGGCTATGATGCCGACGGCAACACCGTGGACTATTATTTCCAGCCTTCCACCGGCAAAGCGGTGAACGGCAACCAGGTGATCGGCGGCTATAACTACACCTTTACCAACTACATTCTGACCCGTGGCGATCTGGTGAAGGATGCCAACGGCACCCGCTATCGCTGGGCCGGTCAGTGGGTCCACGGTAAGTGGTTCCAGGTGGACGGCAACTGGTATACCACCAAGAAGTATATCTATTACGTGCAGACCGGTTTTGTCAACGTGCCTGCACAGGTCACTGCCGAATGGAAGTGGCATCTGTTCGATGAAAACGGTGTATTCCAGGAGGATTATACCGGTTTGTACATCTACAACGGCGACACCTATTATATCAAGAACGGTCTGCGGGACAGCACCGTGGGTCTGGTGTATGAGGGCGGTTACTACTACTTCATCTCCCCCTCGGATGCCAAGGCCTATAAGAACCGTACCGCCTGGATCAACCGCACCAACGGTCTGATGCCCGCCGGTCAGTACACCTTCGACGAGAACGGCCGTATGGTGAATCCGCCTGTGGTGGAGCCTGAAGAGCCGGAGACGCCCGACACCCCGGATGAGCCGGTCAAGGACGGCATCGTCAGCGAGAACGGCGGCCTGTATTACTACATCAACGGTGTGCTGCAGAGCGGCACCGGCGTGGTAAAACTGATTGACGATCAAGGCGAAGAGTATTACATCTATGTGCGCTCCAACGGTCAGTTGGCAGTAGGCACCTATTGGATCACCGACGGCAACGGCCTGCTGGAGAACGGCAGTTATGCCTTTGACGAAAACGGTAAGTATTATCCCGTTGACCAGCAACCGGAACAGCCCACCCAGCCGGATGTGAAGGACGGCGTCATCGCCGAGAACGGTGTGGTCCGCTATTACATCAACGGTGTCCGTCAGTCCGGTAACGGCGTGGTGCAACTTACCGACGATAACGGCCTGGTTTACTACATCTACGTGCGCTCCAACGGTCAGTTGGCCACCGGTGTATATTGGCCCACCACCCGCAACGATCTGTTGCCCCGTGGCGGCTATGATTGGGGCACCGACGGTAAGTATTATCCCCCCATCGTGACGCCCGACCCCGAAGAGCCGGAAGAGCCGGTAGAACCGGAAGAGCCGGAAGAGCCGGAAGAGCCGGTAGAACCGGAAGAGCCTGAGGTCAAGAACGGCATCTACAAAGAGGGCGACTATTATTACTATTACATTGACGGTGTGATGCAAAAGAACACCGGTGTGCATAAGTTGGTGGACGAAGAGGGCAAGACCTTCTACATCTATGTGCGTACCAACGGCAACCTGGCCACCGGCAAGTATTGGCCCACCTATCGCAACGACCTGTTGCCCCGTGGCGAATACGACTGGGGCACCGATGGCAGATATTATCCTGCCCAGTAATTCCCTTTTGTTAACGTGGGGAAGGGGACCCACCCCGGTGGGCCCCCGCCGCCCGCATGGAGTATATCAAATTTATACGAAAGGAATCTTGCGCAATGAAACATCTATTCAAGCGCATCGGTGCAATTTTGCTGACTTTGGCAATGTTTGTCACGATGCTCCCCGCCGTGTCTGCGGCGGAGACTCTGGAAACCTCGGTGACCGGTCTGACTGCGTCCTGGGAGTACACCGCCACCGGCGGCGGCTCCGCCACCTGGACCTCCGGCGGCACCTCTATCTCTTGCACCAGCAAGGGTACCGCTGCCAAGACCAACGTCTCCGACCTGACCCTGCAAAACAATTCGGGCGCCGATGCGGTGATCAGCTTTAATTGGTCTCTGACGACAGGCGGTACCACCGCCGCCACCCGTGCCTCTCTGACCGGCGCCATCGCCGTCAGCAACCAGGCCTCCGCCTCCGGCGAGTTCTCTCAGACTCTGGCGGACGGCGAGAGCGTGGTTATCAAAGTCAAATCCCCCCGTGGCGCTAACTACACCGGTACCTTCGCCATTACCGATCTGGCTTTGATCGACCTTAACGTTGCTGACCCCGTCCTGACCTTTAATCCCGCCACTGAGGGCGGTTCCTACACTCTGGATGGCGAGGCGGTTTCCGCCGCCGTGACCAAAGAGGTCGCCATCCGTACTGAGATGAACCTGTCCGCCACCGCCGACGAGGGCTACGTCTTCTACGGCTGGTACGACACCACCAATGAGAAATATCTGTCCCAGGACGCCAACTTTAAGTTGATCGCCTCTGCGGACGCCAATATCACCCCCATGTTTATCTCCGAC
>CAYSRL010000119.1:0-4242 GCA_964433515.1 uncultured Ruminococcus sp. | reverse complement strand
TGGGAATACGTCGAAGCGGTGTAGTCATATCTGCTTTGACAAGCTGCCACTTTCCGCTTTTGAGCGATGGTAAGACGGTTAGCAAACTTTCACCAAAAGCATTTTCTTCGATTATTTTATGAATAGTTTTCTCGTCGGCATTACCGTTAATTATGCTTGCGATGATTTTTGCCACTGCATTATAGTAGGCAGAGTAGATCTCGTTGAATATCATACGACCGCCTCCTCAATACCATACATACGATACATCTTTTCAATATCGCCCTTGAATTGGGTTTCAAGGGTTTTGTTGGAAAAATGAAGTTCCGAAATTCTGCAGATAAAGGTTCTTATCCAAGGTATCATTTCACTGGTATCATAGACATCCGCAGAGAAACGATATGTATGCTCATCGATCTTCTCGACGGTTCCTATACGCTTTTCACGTTCAAGCCTGCGTGCAATATGCTCCTCGTTTTTGGCAACCTTAACAGTGAATTCAACGTGCTCGGTACGGTCCTTTCCGTATCTGTCCCGCTTTGCAGCAACACCCCACATTTTCGATTGCATCTCATCAAGTTCTGCTCTTAATTCATCAAATCGTGGAGTCGGCCCCAAAATTTTAACATCAGACAAATAGTCAATTCGAAAGGACTTGATCGTGTTGAAATCCGGTTGATAGGCAAGAAGGTGTTGTCTACCGTTTTGAGTGCTTATGAAAACACGCAACGGAATGATTCTGTTTTCTCTTGGCTCGTCGGCACATCGGCTCATATTATTTACGGTAATGACACTTTGCTCTCGTATGGCTTTAAATAATGTTGCCGTTACATTGCTATCCATCGCTGAGGTGATATAGTGATGCTTAAAACTGAATTTGTCATCTTGTTCCGTTTGTTTGTCCAGCAGGAAAGAACCAATCACACCGCAAGGAGCAACCTCGGAATAGAAATTGAGCACGTCCGTTATGTCGGGCAACGTGGCATCCTCTGCTCGGCGATACAGCATTTTTCTGCCGTTTTTTTGACCGACGATGATCCCTTGTTCGATGTATTCCTTCAGTTTCTTTCGGACGGTAGATTCATCGAATACCATCGGATTCTCGAATGTATCCAGATATTCATCAATCTTTTCAAGGATCTCGGGCAAGGACAAGATCACTTCGGGGGAATGGAGGATATCAAACAAAATAAAGTGCAGCGTAATATCGCCGTCGGTGAAACTTTTAGCTTTCAGCGCCTTGTAAAACGGATTGTGGGTGGAAACACGGCTATCGATGGAGATGAATACGTTCTTGCCTTCGGGAGTGCGGACAAAGCTCATATGGTCACCCAGCCAACTCTCCATGCGACGACGCTCATCGTCATAGGAACGAGCGCTTTTCTTATTGTATTCATCTCGGCTCTTGAACCCATACACATAAAATTCTCGCATATAATTGCGGATTATTTCAAAGTTCTTAATCAGTTCGCTATATGACGACAGGGTATTCACCTCCCCTAGATAAAATAAAAACGTGAATTTTGCTCTATTGTTAGCATTATACTACAAAATCCCCCAAAGAGCAATTGTTGGTGTAAAAATCTATTTGATGTCATTTCCTTAATCTGCTGCGGCTCATATTTTGCCAGAAAAAGGCGGTGTTTTTTACCGGTTCAGAATTAATATGCAACCAACGGCAAACTCCCCGAACTTTCTTGTTCGGGGGAGCCACGCCACCCTAATTTGCCCCCTTTTCCAAAGCCGAATCCCTATCGGCATATTCAAACTCGAAACTGGCTTTGTCGCTGACAAGATCACACAGCACCTCACCCTTATGGGACAAGCGATAATGGGCTTTGCAGGCTGCACTTTCGTGAATGGTCCTGCTCATCTCACCGTTTGCCGGTGCGAAAAGCGGGTGTGCGTTCTTTTGCAGCAGTTCGGCGGCAAACTCGTACCCACCTTGTTTCACGGCAACGGCATTTTCGCCGATCCGTTTCACGGTTGCCCCCAGATACGTGGCGATGCGATATTCCTTTCCGTTTAGCAGAATAACGCCGATAATTCCCGTAAAATGAGATCCAAGCATAGGGATATCCGCCACGGATAACATGAGGGAGCCCTTTTCAAAACAGCATTGCGTCCAGACATACTGTTCGGGAAAGGAATAGCCTCTGTCGCCTTCGATGTATCCGACGCCGTTGCGGAAGTCAAACGGCTGACCGTTCAGTGTGATCTGTCCGTCAATGCGGTGGGACATACTGTAAACGCCGTGCCGGCATTGCATAAACGGAACCAGTGCGAACGGGCCCATAACGTCGTACCTGATGGGCGAAAGCGACCGAAAGCAAAGCCGACCCTCCAGCCTGTATCCGCCGCCTTGCAAATGCAAAGAGATCCCTTTTTCCGAGAAAACGCAGTCTCCTATCTTGACGGATAGCGGTTTTTCCGTGTATTCCAGTTTCTGAAACGGTATAGTATAAGCGCTGTCGTCGGTTATGACCTGCAGGGAGGCGGACGTTTTGCTTTGACTGCGGTGATAGGCGGGAATGAATGCCACCGTTTTGTCCCCGTTACAGCACTTGAAGTACCACCCCTGAAAATAGCCTTTATTACGCATTTGCCCCTCCAAAACCACGTGATTATAGTAGCATTTCCCATTTGCAAAGGGCTATACAAAACCGCCGGTCTCGCCGATGGGCCGCCTGTTTTTTGCATAAACGCCACCCTTTCGACATACACTCTGCCTAAGGGGGAGTGGGGATGAGGCGGAATGTGCCTTTCTGGCAGTTTGCCGGGTTTTGTCTGGTGTCTTTGGGCGGAACGCTGTTGCATTTTGCCTATGAATGGAGCGGGAACAGTGTGTTGGTCGCCCCCTTTTCGGGGGTGAACGAATCCACCTGGGAGCATATGAAACTGCTGTATTTCCCGATGGTGCTGTTCGCTCTGTTTCAGAGCCGGTTTTTTCGGGACTACCGTGGCTTTTGGTGGGTGAAACTGGCGGGGCTCCTCACCGGCCTTGTGTGGATCCCGGTGCTGTTTTATACCTACAACGGCGCTTTTGGCAGATCCCCGGATTGGCTGAATATTGCCATTTATTTTGTGGCGGTGGCCGCCGCCTTTTGGACGGAATACCGGCTGTTTCGCCGGGGCGTTTTCTCCCGGCTTTCCTCGGCGCCGGCGGTGGGGGTTGTCGTTCTTATCGGGGCGCTGTTTGCGGTGTTCACCTTCGCCACGCCGGAAATACCGCTGTTTCAGGATCCGCTGACAGGGACATATGGGATCAAAATATAAAGATACCGCTGAGGTGGATGGGCCCATCTCAGCGGTATTTTTATCTCTTTTTATAGATTACAAGTTCGGGGTTCTCGCCGTTTTCTTCGTAGGTGCAGACAAGCAGAAAGTCCATATTGGCGGCGATGCCGAAGCATCGGTCACCGCCGAATTCACATTCCAACTGACTGCCGAGATAGGTGGCGTTATCGTCAAGAAATTTTACCACTTGACCGTTGGGGAGTCTGTATTCCAGATTGATAAAACTTCCCGGCAGCACGTTCAGATCCTCCACCTTGGGTAAGCCCTCGATAGGAAGCAGGGTGTTGAATTCGTGGATGATCTGCCGTTTGAATTCCTCAAATTTTTCTTTGCCGCCGAGTTCGCTATACCGCTGCCAAAAATCCATGGTAAAACCGCCGTCGGCATAGCACCATTTGCAGTATTCCTCGTTGAGCGTGCCGTCTTTCTCGTGGCTGATGGCGCCGTCATCCATAGGCATACCGCAGCACTCGCAGACGAGTTTTCGGGGAGAGCCGAGCAGCGTGTTGATGGACACGTCAAAAAGTTTTGAGAGGAGTTTGAGCGTTTCGGTATTGGGGGTGGTTTCGCCTGTTTCCCAACGGCTGACCGCCTGACGGGTGACAAACACCTTTTCGGCCAGTTCATCCTGTGAGAGTCGGTTTTTCGTTCTGAGTTCAAGGATAATATCTTTCGTTTCCATAGGTTTTGCCCCCTTTGTTTAGGATGCCTTTAGTATAGCACTTACCGCTCCCGTTCACAAGCAACACGCTGTTGCTTTTCCGCTTTTTCGTCTGGGGATGAGCAAAACGCATCCCCCAAATGCCGCAAACAAACGGAAACGAAGACGGCATTGCTTTGGCTATGGAACAGAAGCCGAAAATACTGTCGAGGGGAACACGTCCGCTCTATTGACATTTTCTCCGCAAAAGCATATGATTACACTTGAGGGATCATTCTACATAGTTAGTTGATAGTTAGACAATT
>CAYSRL010000118.1:1757-4330 GCA_964433515.1 uncultured Ruminococcus sp. | reverse complement strand
TAGGCGGGAGCGGCGGCCACAACGGCACCGCACTCCAAACGCTTCGCCACATAGCCCTCGTGGTACATCTCCGCCACGTGACCGGTGGCAAGACCGATCTGGTTGCCGTAGGAGGAATAGCCCGCCGCCGCCGTCTGGCAGATCTTACGCTGGGGCAATTTGCCCGGCAGCGTCTCGGCCAGGGTCTTGCGGGGGTCGCCGGCACCGGTGACCCGCATCGCCTGGTGCACATAGGCACGCCCGGACAGGGGGTCACGGATGCAACCGCCGATACAGGTGGCGGCACCGCCGAAAGGCTCGATCTCGGTGGGGTGGTTGTGGGTCTCGTTCTTGAACATCAAGAGCCAATCCTGCTCCTCGCCGTTGACCGTGGCGGTCAGGTGGATGGAACAGGCGTTGATCTCCTCGGACTCGTCCAGTTCCGGGGTCATCCCCCGTTTTTTCAGCACCTTGGTGGCGATGGTGGCGATATCCATCAGCGTCCGGGGCCGGGCGGCGGCCTTTTCCTCGCCGTACACCTCCACCCGGGCCTCCAGGTACCGGTCATAGGCCTCCTGCACCGCCGGGTCGTGAATGACCACGTTGTCAAAGTGGGTGGAGAAGGTGGTGTGACGGCAGTGGTCAGACCAATAGGTGTCCACCACCCGGATCTCGGTGATGGTGGGGTCACGCCCCTCTTCGTCACGGAAATAGGCCTGGAGGAATTTCAGGTCGTCCAGATCCATCGCCAGACCCAGATCGTCCAGCAACCGGGACAGAGCGCCCTCGTCCATCCCGATAAAACCGGTGACGGTGGGCACCGCCTCCGGCAGAGCGTACTCCGCCGCCAGGGTGTCCGGCCGCTCCAGAGAGGCCTCACGGCTCTCCACCGGGTTGATGACGTGCTTTTTGAACGCCGCCAACTGGTCGGCGGTCAGATCGCCGTACAGGGCATACACCCGGGCGGTGCGGATGGCGGGCCGCTCCTGTTGGGAGATGATCTGGATGCACTGGGCGGCGGAATCCGCACGCTGGTCAAACTGACCGGGCAGATACTCCACCGCAAACACGGTGGCGCCCTCAGTTTCTATCTCGGCGGAAACGTTGTCTAGCTGAGGCTCGGAAAACACGGCGGTTTTGGCGTAGTTAAACAGTTCCTCCGACAGACCCTCGGCATCGTAGCGGTTATACAGCCGTACCCGCTCCACCCCTTCGATGCCCAGCAGGGTGCGGGCATCGGTCAGCAGAGAACCGGCCTCGTTATCCAGACCCGGTTTCTTTTCCACAAATACACGAAATACCATAGTTTAAACCTCCTTGGCCTGCAGGGCTCTCGCCCCGATGTCGTGGCGGTAAAATGCGTTGTCAAAACGGATCTGCTCCACCAGTTTATAGGATGCGGCAATGGCATCCGGCAGAGTATCCGCCAAAGCGGTGGCGCCCAGCACCCGACCGCCGTTTGTCACCAGCACCCCATCCTTGATGGCGGCGCCCGCCACATACACGCTGTCGGCGATCCCGGCCGGGATGGTGAGGGGCAGACCCTTATCGTAGGCCTGGGGATAGCCCGCCGACGCCATGATCACACAGCAGGCGTGCCTGTCGCTGAATTTGACCTCGGTTTCCGCCAGGGTTCCGGCGGTGGTGGCCTGCATCACGGTGAGCAGGTCGCTCTCCAAAAGCGGGAGCACCACCTGGGTCTCCGGGTCGCCGAAACGGCAGTTGTATTCGATCACCTTGGGGCCGTCGGGGGTGAGCATCAGGCCGAAATACAGGCACCCCTTAAAGGGTCTGCCCTCCGCCTTCATCGCCCGGACGGTGGGCAGGAAGATGGTGTCCATACACACCTGTGCCACATCGGCGGTGTAATAGGGATTGGGGGCAATGGTGCCCATTCCGCCGGTGTTCAGCCCGGTGTCGCCGTCCCCGGCCCGCTTATGGTCCATACTGGAGATCATCGGCACCACGGTGTCGCCGTCGGTGAAGGACAGCACCGACACCTCGGGGCCGGTAAGGAACTCTTCAATAACGATATGGTCGCCGCTGGCGCCGAAGGCTTTGTCCTGCATCATAGACACCACGGCGGCCTTGGCCTCTTCCCGGGTGGCGGCGATGATGACGCCCTTGCCCAGAGCCAGACCGTCCGCCTTGACCACCGTGGGGATGGGGGCGGTGTCCAGATAATTGAGGGCAGCCTCCATATCGTCAAACACCTCGTAGGCGGCGGTGGGGATGCCGTATTGCTTCATCAGGTTTTTGGAGAACACTTTGCTGCCCTCGATGATGGCGGCATTGGCTCTCGGGCCGAAGCAAGGGATCCCCTTCTCCTCCAGAGCGTCCACACAGCCCAGCACCAACGGGTCATCCGGCGCCACCACAGCATAATCAATGGCGTTTGCCACCGCAAACTCCACAATGGCGGGGATATCCTTGGCGCCGATGTCCACGCAGGTGGCATCGCCGGCCATACCGCCGTTACCCGGCAGAGCGAAGATCTCGGTCACCGCCGGGTTCTCTTTCAGTTTTTTTATGATGGCGTGTTCTCGGCCGCCGCCACCGACGACTAACAGTTTCATTTTTTATCCTCCAGAAAA
>CAYSRL010000118.1:0-1657 GCA_964433515.1 uncultured Ruminococcus sp. | reverse complement strand
GTTCTCGGCCGCCGCCACCGACGACTAACAGTTTCATTTTTTATCCTCCAGAAAAAGTGAGGAGTGAGGAGTGAGGAGTGAGGAGTTTTTCTCCTCTTCCGCACCTCCAGAGCATCCTCGGCGTTTCGTTCAACTTTCTTCTTTAATGGTCTTTGTGATGGAAGAAAGCAGTTTTCGCAATTCTTCACAATCCGCATACAACGATTTGTGTTCCGCTTCTGACAAATAATCACACGAAACCAGTAATTCTAACCAGTATAGTGTCTCCGCACATTCTTTTAGCGCCATATAATTCTTGCTCAAAAAGTCTTTTCTGCTGACAGCATACTGTGCTTCTGCCACATTGGCCCCAATGCTGGTTCCGCTACGAAGGAGTTGCTTGGAAAGTATATACTCTTTCTTCTCTTCACAGAGATACTTGTACGCAAAAACGATCCGTTTTGCAAATTCTATACTCTTATCTTTGATTCCGTTTTCCAACTCCTCACTCCTAACTCCTAATTCCTAACTCGATCAGTGGTGGAACAGGCGCATACCGGTGAAGGCCATAACGATGCCGTTTTTATTGCACTCCTCGATGACCAGGTCGTCACGGATGGAGCCGCCCGGCTCGGCGATGTAGGTCACGCCGGAAGCGTAGGCACGTTTGATATTATCCGCAAAGGGGAAGAAAGCGTCCGAAGCCAGAGCCAGACCCTTGAAGCCGCCCAGCCACTCGGCCCGCTCCTCGGCGGTCAGGGGTGCGGGCTGCTCGGTAAAGTAGTTTTGCCAGATGCCGTCGGCGCACACGTCCTCCTCGTTGCCGTTGATATAGCCGTCGATGACGTTGTCCCGCTCCGGGCGGCCCATAGTGGGCAGGAAAGGCAGGTTCAGAGCCTTGGGATGCTGGCGCATCAGCCAGGTGTCCGCCTTGGTGCCCGCCAGACGGGTGCAGTGGATACGGCTCTGCTGACCGGCACCCACGCCGATGGCCTGGCCGTCCACCGCATAGCAAACGGAGTTGGACTGGGTGTATTTCAGGGTGATGAGCGCCACGATCAGATCCCGCTTGGCGGACTCGGGCAACTCCTTGTTGTCGGTGACGACATTCTCCAGCAGATGCCCGCCGATCTTGAACTCGTTGCGGCCCTGCTCAAAGGTGATACCGTACACGTCCTTGGTTTCAACGGGGGCGGGAACATAGGCGGGGTCGATCTCCACGATGTTGTAGTTGCCCTTGCGCTTGCCCTTCAGCACCTCCAGAGCCTCCGGCTCATAACCGGGGGCGATGATGCCGTCGGACACCTCCCGGGCAATCAGTTTGGCGGTGGTGACATCGCACACGTCCGACAGCGCCACCCAGTCGCCGAAACTGCACAGCCGGTCGGTGCCCCGGGCACGGACATAGGCACAGGCCAGAGGGGAGTCGTCCAGACCCTCGATATCCTCCACAAAGCAGGCCTTTTTCAGCCCATCGGACAGGGGCAGACCCACGGCGGCAGAGGTGGGGCTGACGTGCTTAAAGGAAGTGGCGGCGGGCAGACCCAGCGCCTCTTTCAGTTCTTTCACCAACTGCCAGGCGTTGAACGCATCCAGAAAATTGATATAGCCGGGACGGCCGTTCAGCACCGTGATGGGCAGGTCGGCATCGTTCTTCATATAGATGCGGGACGGCTTC
>CAYSRL010000117.1:0-4417 GCA_964433515.1 uncultured Ruminococcus sp. | reverse complement strand
TAAAGAGAAAACGGAAAACAAATGGCTGATCCCACTATTTGTGTTTCTTTTTGCAACCCTGGGCGTGGCTTTTTCTGCAGGGGGATTCACTTACGGTCGCTATGTGACCGTAATCATTCTGGGCTTAGGTGTTCTGTTGGACATTGACGACACCTTTTGCCTGCTTTGCTTTTGCCTGCCCTTTGCCAGTCTGCTGAAATTCTCACTGAGTTCTACAACCATTATCGCCATTCTTTATATTGTCGTCATTTTTAAGTTGATGTCAAAGGAAAGAATGGATGTTCCTCCCATAGCTTTTTTTGCCTTTCTGATACTTGCCTCATTACAAACATTCACCATCTTCTTATATAATTCCATTATCACCAATGTGTTTTCAACACTGTTGAATGTCGTCTTTGTACTTTTCACATCCACCTATTTTTCGTCACAGGAGTTTAAAAACTCTCGGCTTCTGATCTCTGCTTCGCTTTGCTTGAGCATCTCTTGCACCCTTATGTTGCTTTTATGCGATATTTTTCCACAACTTCCACGCCTTGCTCACGCTGAAAGATATGCCGAATTGGTAGCAGCCAATCGTTATGCTGCCACCGTTCTGGATCCCAACGAACTATCTCAGCTCATCTTGATTGCCATTTGTTTGCTGATTGCGATAATGCCTTCCATCAAAACCGCTTTCAGTAAAATTGTCATCGTAATAATGGCAATTTATATGGCATTCACTGGAGTTCGAACCAATTCTAAGAGTTATGTTATTTCTATATTTTTCCTATTTGCTTTCCTATTGTTCATCTATCTTCGCTCCGTTGTGCAAAAGGAAGGCGCCGGAGCGGTAATCACCAAATTAATACCAATTATTCTCGTAGCAGTGGCCGGTGCTGTTCTGCTAATCCAATTTGTGGTTGTCCCCGTTTTTGAAGCACGCAGTTCCGAACAAACCGATCTGCTTACCAATCGTACGAATATATGGGGTAATTATATAGAGGCATTATTCCAGTCCCCCGACGTATTACTGATTGGTTGCGGTGCCAACAACGTTACCGGCGTATTACGGTTAGTTGGCAACACTTCTACGGTTGTTCCGCATAATTTTTATTTGGAATACATCATCCAGTTTGGTTTTGGCGGCTTGGTAATGCTGTTTTTGTGCTGGAAAAAAGTGTTCACCACATTAAGGAGTAAACTAAACACTTACTTTGCTCTTCCTCTGCTGGTTTTTATGATCACAGCTTTCGGTATCTCGGTTAATGCCAACGACTGCTTGTTTATTTTGCTGGCTCTGCTATCCATTCCGCTTCCGGAAGAATTGAGTCAACAAGTGATTGCTACCCGCAAACGTATACCTTCCCCTACAAGGAGACCATTATGAAACGAGTGATTACCTACGGTACCTTTGATATGCTCCATTATGGGCACATCAACCTGTTGCGGCGGGCAAAGGAACTGGGCGATTATCTGGTGGTGGCGCTGTCCACCGATGAGTTTAACTGGAACGAGAAGCAGAAGAAGTGCTATTTCTCCTATGACCAGCGCAAACTGCTTCTGGAGGCCATCCGCTATGTGGACCAGGTCATCCCGGAGGAAAACTGGGACCAGAAACGCACCGACATCCACAACCACAACATCGACGTCTTCGTGATGGGCGATGATTGGAAAGGGCACTTCGATTTCCTGAAAGAAGAAGGGGCTGAGGTCGTCTATCTCCCCCGCACCCCCGACATCAGCACCACCCAGATCAAACAAGAATTAGGTAAATAAAAAACAAAGAGGGTTATAACAATGGGACTTTTTACCGGTAAAACCTTAATGATCACCGGCGGTACCGGCTCTTTCGGTAATGCCGTGCTGAATCGCTTCCTGCAGACCGATATCGGCGAGATCCGCATTTTCTCCCGGGATGAGAAAAAGCAGGACGATATGCGCCACGAATTCCAGGCCAAAATGCCGGAGGTGGCGGACAAAATCAAATTCTATATCGGCGATGTCCGTGACCTGGCCTCGGTGAAGAACGCCATGCACGGCGTGGACTATATTTTCCACGCTGCCGCCCTTAAGCAGGTTCCTTCCTGTGAGTTCTTCCCCATTGAGGCGGTCAAGACCAACGTCATCGGCACCGAAAACGTGCTCACCGCCGCCATCGAGGCCGGTGTGGAGAACATCGTGTGCCTATCTACGGATAAAGCCGCTTATCCCGTCAACGCCATGGGCACCTCCAAGGCGATGATGGAAAAGGTGATCGTGGCAAAATCCCGTACGGTTTCTCCCGACAAGACAAAGATCTGCTGTACCCGCTACGGCAACGTGATGTGTTCCCGTGGCTCGGTGATCCCCCTGTGGATCGACCAGATCAAGGCCGGCAACCCCATCACCATCACCGAGCCCTCTATGACCCGGTTCATTATGTCTTTGGACGAGGCGGTGGATCTGGTGCTGTTCGCTTTTGAAAACGGTGTATCCGGCGACATTCTGGTCCAGAAGGCCCCGGCCTGCACCATCGAGGTGCTGGCCCAGGCGGTGACCGGTCTGTTCGGCCCCGAAACCCCCATCAAGGTCATCGGCATCCGCCACGGCGAAAAGATGTATGAGACCCTGCTGACCAACGAGGAGTGCGCCGGTGCCATCGATATGGGCGACTTCTATCGGGTGCCCTGCGACAACCGGGGGCTTAACTACGACAAATACTTCAAGGACGGCGATGTAAAGCGCAACCCCTTGACAGAGTTTAATTCCAGCAACACCGACCTGCTGAGCGTGGAACAGGTCAAGGAGAAATTGCTGTCCCTGCAATACATCCGGGACGAACTGGACGCTATGGGCATCCGGTATTGATGCCCTTGGAATGGCGTATAAAGGCAGTTATTGATTGAGGTGTGACCTATGAACATACTGATTACCGGCGCCCACGGCTTTGTGGGCCGTAACCTGACCGAGAATCTGAAAACCATCCGTGACGGCAAGAACCGCACCCGCAACCTGCAGATCCAGTCTATCTACGAATACGACATCGACACCGACCCGGTCCTGCTGACCGAATGGTGCAAGGATGCGGACTTTGTGTTCCATCTGGCGGGGGTGAACCGCCCCCAAAACCCAGAGGAATTTATGCAGGGTAATTTTGGTTTCACCTCTACCCTTCTGGACACGCTGAAAGCCTGCGGCAACACCTGCCCGGTGATGGTGTCCTCCTCCATTCAGGCCACCCTCATCGGCCGCTACGACAGCGACTATGGCCGCAGCAAAAAAGCGGGCGAAGACCTCTTGTTCTCCTATGGTGAGGAGACCGGCGCCAACGTGCTGGTATACCGATTCCCCAACCTGTTCGGCAAATGGTGCCGCCCCAACTACAATTCTGCGGTGGCCACCTTCTGCCACAACATCGCAAACGGTCTGCCCATCCAGGTCAACGACCGGGCGGCGCAGTTGGAGCTGCTGTATATCGACGACCTGGTGGACGAGATGCTGGATGCCCTGGAGGGCAAAGAGCACCGCTGTGAGTTTGACGGCATCGACACGGTATTGACCGAAAATGGGCGCTATTGCGCCGCTCCGGTGACCCACAAGGTCACCCTGGGCGAGATCGTGGACCTGCTGGAAACCTTTAAGGCACAGCCCTCCACCCTCGTGATGCCGGCTATTCCCGGCGGCAGTTTTCAAAAGAAACTGTATTCCACCTATCTGTCCTATCTGCCGAAAGAGGCCGCCTGCTTTGACCTGAAAATGAACGTGGACGACCGGGGCAGTTTCACCGAACTGCTCCGCACCGCCCAGTGCGGCCAGTTCTCGGTGAACATCTCGAAGCCCGGCATCACCAAAGGACAGCACTGGCACAACACCAAGTGGGAATTTTTCATTGTGGTGGCGGGTCACGCCTTGATTCAACAACGGAAGATCGGTTCGGATGAGGTGCTGAATTTTGAGGTGTCCGGGGATAAGATCCAGGCGGTACATATGTTGCCCGGCTATACCCACAACATCATCAATCGGTCGGACACCGAAGATCTGGTGACCGTGATGTGGGCCAACGAGCCCTTTGACCCCAACCGACCCGATACATTCTTTGAGAAAGTGGAGGAATAATCTATGGCATCCTTCCAAAACAACGGAAAACTGAAACTGCTGATTGTGGTGGGCACCCGCCCGGAGATCATCCGCCTGGCGGCGGTCATCAACAAGTGCCGCACGTATTTTGATACCATTCTGGCCCACACCGGGCAGAACTACGATTATAACCTCAACGGCATTTTCTTCAAAGATCTGGGGATCGCCGACCCGGACGTGTATCTGGAGGCGGTGGGCAACCACCTGGGCGACACCATCGGCAACATCATCGCCAAAAGTTATGAACTGATGGTGGAGATCAAGCCGGATGCCGTGCTGGTGCTGGGCGATACCAATTCCTGCCTGTCTGTCATCGGCGCCA
>CAYSRL010000116.1:0-4441 GCA_964433515.1 uncultured Ruminococcus sp. | reverse complement strand
CGGAGCCAAAATAAAATCCCCCTTGACCCAAATGGGTCAAGGGGGATTTTGGTGCCGGTGGCCGGACTCGAACCGGCACGGTGTCGCCACCGGTGGATTTTGAGTCCACTACGTCTGCCAATTCCATCACACCGGCATATGTTTTTTGTACTCGCCTATTGTATCACGGTCTTTTACAAAAATCAAGAGGTTATTTGCGGCGATTGCGGAATTTTTTCCGCTCCAGTATTTTGGCTATCACCATAACCAAAGCAAACCCGCAGAAGAACCCGCAATAATCAATGGCCACATCCCAAACGCCGGGGGCACGGCCGGGCACAAAAAACTGCAAACATTCGTCAATAACCGCCACCGGCAGACCATACAGCCACATCGCCGGCAGCCATTGCAGCCGCCCATACAGCCCCCACAACAGCCCCAGCGCCCCAAACTCTGCAAAATGCGCCATCTTCCGCACCAGCACCAGCAGGTTGCTCAGTTGCACGCCTTTGACGTCGGTGGAGTTGATCACCGGCAACGCCACGCTGTTGCTCTGCTCGTTGGATACCGTCGCCGGGCGCAACGACAAAGACCAAATGGCGGCCACCGTCAAAAGGATGAACACCCACAGGATGATCTTATACCGATTTTTTCGTTTTTCGTCCACGGTGCCGCACCGCCTTTCACCTTTCCATTATACTCCTCTCCAACCGGTCTGTCAAATCCGCTTATTTCCGTTCATACCGCCGGCGGAGTTTTTCCAGCGCCCGGGTCTCCAGGCGGCTCACATAACTGCGGGAGATCCCCAGTTTTTCCGCCACCTGCCACTGGGCCAACGGCTCACAGCCCAGGCCGTATCGCAGACAAATGATCTCCCGCTCCCGCTCTTCCAGGCCGGTCACATACCCGCCCAACACCTGCAGGTTTTGGCGCAGTTCCACCTCCTCCGGCAGGGTGTCCTCCACCGCCAGCACGTCCATCAGGGTCAGGGGATGTCCCTCGCTGTCGGTGTCAATAGGCTCGGACAGGGACACGTCCCGCTCGGTCTTTTTCGCCGCCCGGAAATGCATCCGGATCTCATTTTCAATACACCGGCTGGCATAGGTGGCCAACCGGGAGCCTTTTGTCACGTCAAAGGTGTCCACCGCCTTGATCAGCCCCACCGTGCCGATGGAGATCAGATCCTCCTGGTCCCGGGCGTGGGCATAATGCTTTTTGATGATGTGGGCCACCAGCCGGAGATTGTGCTCGATAAGCCGCCGCCGGGCCTCCTTATCCCCCGCCGCCATCGCCTCCAACGCCTCCCGTTCCTGCCGGGCGCTGAGCGGTTTGGGAAAAGACCCGCTGTTGACCACCGACAGCACCATAAACAACATCTGGGACAGCATCTGTATCACCTGCAACCACATACGGCATCACTCCTCGCCCTACTGTATGCGGTAACGCCGGGGGATTTGCCAGTCCCAAAAAAGAAAGAGAAGATTCGTCAAGTGCGGATCTTCTCTTATCTGTTGTTGGTGGATTTGGGCGAGCGCCCAACGTATTGTGTCTACCAATGCCTGCCGGTTTTTGCCGAAAAACCGCCCCTCCGTTTACAACCACGTCGCAAACGCCGTCACTCGGACGGATGGCGGGGTTCCGTCACAGGAAAAAGGTCTTGAATTGGTGGCGGCACCGGCTACAGGTGACCGTGCGCCGTCCCCGCTTGACCGGCAGCCGCAGCTGCGCTCCGCAACCGGGGCATTTCCGGTATCGGCACCGGCGGACATCCTTCAGGCGGGTCCACTGATGCATCAGCCAGGTTTTAACAGGGTTCCACCACCGCAAAAACCGGTCGTTTTCCGCCTGGCGGCGGGGAATATCCCGGGACAGGGTGCGATAGACCCACAAGATCAGCACCGCCCATAGCAACACAAGCGGTATCCAGCCGCCGATCCACTGTCCCACCAGCCAAACGATCAGATACACCACCAGCAAAAAGCGGTTCAGATGGTCGGTGCCGTAGCGGCCCGCCATAAATCGCCGGACGGTATTCAAAAAGCGCTGAAACATTCCGTTCTCCTCCGTTTCTTACCCTATTGTAATCCGCTTTTCTCCGGGATGTGTTATGAATGTGTGAACTTTTGGGCATAATGTGGAGGGAAGGAGATGATTTTATGGAGAAAGAACGCCAAAAACCCCGGGTATTGCCGAATCCGATGCCGGAGAAACCGGGCATCGTGGAGCCGATCATCGCCGCCGGTGAGATGAAATGCCCCGGCAGGAATGGGATCATCAGCGACCCTCAGGGCAGTTATACCGGCATCCCCGCCGACGGCGGCGAGCCGGTGCAGGACGCAGACGACCTCTAACAAATACGGTGGGCTTTGCCCACCGTATTTTACTGCGGACGTTTGTGATGTGTGACCCGCTTCTTAAGAATTTCCTGTTCCGGGCGGCTTTTTTATGTCCGGCGGGACGAACCTCTGTTCTACGCAATGCATTCTTAACCGATTTTGACAAATTCCTCTCACGGCTTGTCCTATACTATCCTTAAGTAATGACCGAAAGGATGACCGCTATGAAACAAGCCGCCCTGTCCCGCCCCATTGAATCCGCCGTTCCCCGCACCCTTTTGTGGTGCGTGTTGGGGCTGTTGGTGCCCCGGGCAACCCTGTTCGGGGAGTTGACCCCCTTCGGCATCGGGCTTGCCGCCTGCGCCGGGGCCGCCAACCTGCCCACCCTGCTGTGTCTGGCGGTGGGGTATCTGCTGGGGGGCGGGCTTTCCCCCTGGCGGTATATCGCCACCATCGGGATGGTGGGGGGTCTGCGGTGGGTGCTGGATGCCCTGCCCGACCGGGGGCAAAAGCGGTTTGTTCCGCCGGCGCTGGCCTTTGTTGCCTGCACCGTCACCGGGTTCATTCTGTTGTTTGGCGCCGGTGCCGACCCCTATCGGGCGGCGCTGATCCTGGCGGAGGGGGCGGTGGCCGCCGGCTCCACCCTGTTTTTTGACACCGCCCTTGGTCTGTGGGACAAGCGAAACAAGTATACCCCCACCGCCGCCAACCAAACTGCCGTGATACTCACCGGGGCGGTGGCGGTGACCGCCGTCTGCACCCTGCAGGTGGGGGGCTTTGCCCCCGGACGGATGGCGGCGGCCTTTTTGGTGCTGGTGCTGGCCCGCTCCGGGCGGGAGAGTGGCGGCAGCATCGCCGGGTGCGTGCTGGGGGGCGCTATGGCGCTGGCGGTTCCGGGGCAGACCCCCTTGGCGGCGGCTCTGGCCTTTGGCGGGCTGATGGCGGGGCTGTTCTCCCGGTTCGGGCGGGTGGTTCAGACCACCCTGTTTCTGGCCGCCTGCGGGGTGGTGCTGTTGGGAGAATCTGATGAGACGGTGCTGTTTTACTTATACGAAATTTTGGGTGCGTGTCTGCTGTTTGCGGTGCTCCCCCGGGAATGGGACCGGCGGTTGTGCCGGCTGTTTATTCACAGCCGGGATCTGCCGGCGGTGGAGGGCATCCGCCGGATGACCACGATGCAGTTGCGGGTGGCCTGCGGAGCGTTGGAGGAAGTGTCCCGGACGGTGGACACGGTGGCACGGCGGCTATCCCGCCACGGAGCGCCGGATATGGCCTCTCTCTACCGGGGGTGCTATGGGGCGGTGTGCGCCGCCTGTCCTATGCGGGGGCTATGCTGGGAGCAACACCAGGAGGAGATGCAGGAGGGTCTGGAGCGGCTGACCCCGCTATTACAGCGGGAGGGGCAGGTCACTCCAGACCGGTTGGCAGGCTATCTGGCCGAATGCCGCCGCAAAGACCAACTGACCGCCTATCTGACCCACGGCTATGAGCAGGTGGTCGCCCGGGAGGGGGCTTGGCGGCGGCTGGAGGAGATACAGCAGGCGGTGGAAGGGCAGTTTGCCGGCACCGGCACCCTGCTCCGGGGGTTGGCGGCACAACTGGAGGACCGGCATCAGGTGGACATCGAGTTGTCCGGGCGGGTGCTCACGGTGTGTGAGGATTATGGGATGACGGTGCAGGACGCCCTGTGCACCCGGGACACCGCCGGACGGCTGACGGTGGACATTCTCACCACCGCCGGGGGGATCCCTCCGGGACGGCGGTGGCACCGCCAGATGGAGCAGGTGTGCGGGCGGGGGTTTGCCCCCGCCACCGAGGCGGAATGGGGGAAGCAGGTACGCATCACCCTCACCGAGCCGCCCCGGTATCGGGTGGAGACCGGTCTGGCCCAACGCCATTGCGGGCAGGAAAAACTCTGCGGGGACACCGCCCGGATAGAGCCCCTGCCCCGGGGGATGTTGGCGGTGCTGTCCGACGGTATGGGTTCCGGCGGACGTGCCGCCGTGGACAGCAGTATGGCGGTGGGGGTGACCGCCCGGCTGTGGCGGGCCGGATTCCCGCCCGCCGGGATCCTCCAGACGGTGAACGCCGCCCTGCTGGTCAAGAGCCGGGAGGAGAGCCTGTCC
>CAYSRL010000115.1:0-4453 GCA_964433515.1 uncultured Ruminococcus sp. | reverse complement strand
TAGAATGATATAATAGACGTATTCCGTTCTATAAAAAAGGAGAGGGATGACCTATGAAGAGAATCGTTGCGTTGTTGTCGGTGTTCCTGTTGCTGGTTTCTATGTTCCCTTTGGTTTCGGCTGAGGACGTTTACAATGACGAAAACCTGAACTGGGGTGAGCATACGTCCCACGTCTACACGGATTGCGTGGATATATCCTGCAATGTATGTGGCGCTATCCGTGAGGCCGCAGAGCACGTGTTCGACAACGCCTGCGACCCCGATTGCAATGTCTGCGGCACCCCCCGTGAGGTGGGCGAGCACGTTTATGACGACGATGCCGACCTGGATTGTAACCAGTGCGGCTATGTGCGTGTGGCGGCCGATGACCCTGCCGATTTTGCCTATGAGATCCAGGGCAACGTGGCCTATATCACCGGCTATGCGGGTGAGGGCGGCGATGTGGTGATTCCCGCCACCTTGGGCGGCTATCCGGTGGCGGCTTTGTCTAAAGAATCTTTTAGAAATGTGGACACCCTTCTTTCTGTGGTGATCCCGGATACCGTCACCGCCATTGGCGACAGCGCTTTCTACTCTTGTAGTTATTTGCAGACGGTGACCCTGCCGGCGGGTCTGACCACCATCGGTCAGTCCGCTTTCAATTATTGCAGCAAGTTGACCTCTCTGTCCATCCCGGATAGCGTCACCACCATTGGAAACTACGCTTTCCGGAACTGCACCTCGTTGGCCTCGGTGAATATTCCTGCCAGACTCTCGGCTATTCAGAAAGGCGTGTTTTACGGGTGCAGTTCTCTGACCGCCATCACCATCCCGGATACCGTCACCGATATTGATGAAAACGCTTTCCGTGACTGTGTCACGCTGACAGTTCTCACCATCCCGGATAGCGTGACCGCAATGGGGAGTTATGCCTTTGCGGGTTGCTCCAGTCTGACTTCGGTCACCATTGGTGATGGGGTTACGGCTATCGCTAATTGTGCGTTTCGTGATTGCACCACCCTGAGTTCCGTGACCATCGGCAGTCGGGTGGCCACCATTGGTGAAGAGGCTTTCTATAACTGTAAGAAACTGACCCCTCTGGTCATCCCGGATAACGTCACCACCATCCATCAGAAGGCATTCTACAAATGCATCGGCCTGACGGCTGTCACTTTTGGGGATGGTTTGGTTACCATTGGAGAATATGCATTTAATGGGTGTACAGCGCTGGCTACCGTGTCCTTCTCGGATGGCATCACCACCATCGGTGACGATGCCTTTAACGGATGCTCCGCTTTGACGGCGGTGACCGTGCCGGACAGCGTCACGTATTTGGGCAGTTACGCTTTTGCCAATACCGGTCTGGTGCGGGCGGTGCTGGGCGAGGGCATCACCGCCATCAGTGACTGCACTTTCTATGATTGCACGGCTTTGGCCTCTGTTGTCATCCCGGACACCGTACTTTCCATTGGCAAAAAAGCCTTTTATAACTGTCAAAAACTGACCGCCATCACGGTGCCTGCCGGGATGACCGCCATCGGCGAATACGCCTTCCAGAAATGTACCGGTCTGACCCAGATGACCCTGCCGACCGGCATCACTTCCATCGGCGCTTATGCTTTCCAGAATTGTACCGGTCTTATCCGTATTACCATCCCGGAAACCGTCACCGCCATTGAGAAATACGCTTTCAAGGATTGTACCGCCTTGGCTTCGGTCACCGTTCCGGATAGTGTCACCACCTTGGGCGAAAACGTTTTTTACGAGTGCACCGCCCTCGCCCGAGTAACCCTTGGTGACGGCATCACCGCCATTCCCGCCCGGGCGTTTTACGGGTGCTCGTCTTTGATAGCGGTGACCTATGGTGAGAACATCACCACGGTGGGCGAATACGCCTTTGCCCATTGCACGGCGCTTCCCTCCGTTACGGTTCCGGATAGCGTCGATACCATCAACGACTATGCCTTCTATAACTGCAAGGCGATGACCACCGCCGACATCGGAAACGGTGTGGTGTTTGTGGACAACTATGCTTTCTATAAATGCACCTCCCTGACTCGGGTGACTATGGGTACCGGCGTTTCCACGCTGGGCGACAGCGCCTTTGAGGGATGCACCGGTCTGGCGTCGGTTTCCTTTGGCTCCAACCTGGCTACGCTGGGGGCACGGGTGTTTTACGGTTGTACGTCTTTGCCGGCGGTGACCCTGCCGGATAGCGTCACCACCGTGGGCAACCAGGCCTTCTACGGTTGCACAATGCTGGCATCCGTCACCTTTGGCGAGGGCGTGACCGCCCTGGGCACCGAGGTGTTCCGGGGCTGTACGGTGCTGGACAACGTCACTCTGCCGGATGGTTTGGTGACCGTTCCCGGTTATGCCTTCTATGGCTGTAAGGGGCTGACCTCTATTGATTTTGGCGCCGGCGTATCCTCGGTGGGCGATTACGCTTTCCAGAAGTGTACCGGGCTGACCCGGGTCGCTTTGAGCGACAACATTCTCAGCCTTGGCAAATACGCCTTTGCCGGTTGCACCGCTCTGACCGATCTGGATATGACCGTCAATCTGCTGTCGGTGGGTCAGTATGCCTTTAATGGTTGCACCGCCTTGGCGGATGTGTGGTATACCGGAACCGAGTCCGATCGGGAGTTGATTGCCGTCAGCAGCAACAACACCTCCCTGACCGATGCCGCTTGGCATTACAGCGTGTGTGCCGGCGAGCATACTTATGTCGGTTCCTGCGATTTGGTATGCAATGTCTGCGGATATATCCGCACCGGCGGCGCTCATACCTATAACAGCGCCTGCGACCCCGATTGCGACATCTGCGGCGAACAGCGTGAGGTTGCGGCCCATAGTTACGATGCACAGGGGATCTGCCGTGTCTGTGGCACGACCCTCCCCCCGGAAGAGCCGAATGTGATCGCTTCCGGCGACCTGGGTTTTGACTGGGTGCTGGATGATGAGGGTACGCTGACGATCACCGCCTATTCTTCTATCCCGGCCAATGCGGTGCAGAATTATCTGTCCGATTACCGGTTGCAGATCCGCAAACTGGTGATAGAGGGGAACGTTGCCATCGGCAATAACGCTTTCCAGGGCTGTGTCAATCTGAAAACAGCCGAACTCTCTCAGGTGACCGCCATCGGGGACTATGCTTTTAGCGGTTGTACCTCTCTGAAATGGGTGGATATGACCGATGTGCGTTCCATTGGCGTATACGCTTTTGAAAACTGTGCCTCTTTGCAGTCGGTCTTTTTGGGCAACTATGCCTACGGCCGAACGGTGAGCGACTATGCGTTCTCCAATTGCACCTCTTTGCAGAGCGTGGCGCTGTATACGGGTACCACATTGGGTCACGCCGTGTTTAGCGGCTGTTCTTCTTTGGATGAAGTGTATTTGTACGGCAATTTCACAACCTATACCAGCGGTGTGAGCACCTCTTTCTCCTTGACCGCCCAAACGGATACCTTTGCAGGGGTGACAGCGGTCTTGTATTATCCCCCCAGCGACCAACGGTACGATAGTTGGAGCGGGGCGGCAACCAACGGCGCTTATGGCGGTTCTTTATCGGCTTGTGTGTCGTTATCGGCGTTGTGCGGCCCGAATGCATACGGCGAATACGATGAAAAGACGCAGACCTTGACGGTCAGCGGCAGCGGTCCTTTGCTGGAAACGGAGAGCGGCACCCATACTTGGTGGTATGCGATGCAGGATCGTGTCCTGCATCTGGTTCTGACGGATGGCATCGATCGGTTGCCGGCGTATTGCTTTGAGTATTACGAAGCGCTGGAATCCGTCCGGTTGCCGAACACGCTCACGACGTTGGCCTGCAATGCCTTTAACAACTGTAGTCAGATTTCCTCGTTGGTGATCCCCGCCTCGCTGGAGACGGTCACCGGTTATTTCAATCGGTGCGACAGACTGACGGATATCTATTATCTGGGCACAGGCGAGGATTGGAAGAGGATCTCCAACGCCTCTCGGATGACCTATTATGGGGAGCGGGTCCATTACCTGACCTATGTGCCTGCCACCGGAAGTTGCACCGAATCGGGGCACGAGGCCTATTATTATTTCCAGGACGGCTTCGGAACCTACGACGTATGCAAGAATGCCATTTCTAAAGTTGTGACACGCCCGGCACCGGGGCATACCTACGATAATACCTGCGACACAGATTGCAACGTGTGCGGCGATGAACGGTCCATTACCCATACGTGGGCGGACGCCACCTGCACCGCCCCCAAGACCTGTACCGTTTGCGGTGTGGTTGAGGGTGAGGCTCTGGGGCACTCTTGGAGTGATGCTACCTGCACCGCCCCCAAGATCTGCACCGTTTGCGGCCTGACCGAGGGTCGGGCGCTGGGCCACAACTATGTTGCCGCTACCTGCACCGCCCCCAGATATTGTTCCGCCTGCGGTGTGACCGAGGGTGAGGCTCTGGGTCACAACTACAACGCCGTAGTCACCGC
>CAYSRL010000114.1:2051-4583 GCA_964433515.1 uncultured Ruminococcus sp. | reverse complement strand
CCCCTCCCCTACGAAGCCTATGGCGGAGAGGGTAAACGAATCCCCGCCCTGCAGACGCAGGGCGGGGATTTTATGCGTATTATTCTACCAGCCGGTCGCCCAAGGGGATGTAGTCCCGGTTGTCCTTGACGCTGATATAGGCGGGGCGGATGATCTTGCCCGCATTCTGGATCTCCTCGATGCGGTGGGCGCTCCATCCGGCGATACGGGCCACCGCAAACAGGGGGGTGAACAACTCGCAGGGCAGATCCAGCATCCGGTAGATAAGCCCGGAATAGAAGTCCACGTTGGGGCTGACACCCTTGTATACCTGCCGTTTCTCGGCAATGATCTCGGGCGCCAGTTTCGCCACCTTCTCATACAGGGCGTATTCCTCTTGCATACCCTTGGCTTCTGCCAATTGCTTGGCGCAATTCTTCAGCACGTCGGAGCGGGGGTCGGACAAAGAATACACCGCATGACCCATACCGTAGATCAGGCCGGAACGGTCAAAAGCGTTTTTATCCAGCAACCGGGCCAGATAATCCCGAATCTGGGCGTCGTCAGAGGCGTCGATGGTGGCCTTCATATCGTCAAACATCCGCACCACCTTAATGTTGGCGCCGCCGTGACGGGGGCCTTTCAGACTGCCCAGCGCCGCCGCCACCGAGGAATAGGTGTCGGTGCCGGAGGAGGTGACCACGTGGGTGGTGAAGGTGGAGTTGTTACCGCCGCCGTGCTCGGCGTGGAGCACCAACGCCAGATCCAGCACCTTTGCCTCCAGGGGGGTGAACTGGCTGTCCTCACGGAGCAGGTGCAACAGGTTTTCGGCGGTGGAATAATCCGGGCGGGGCAGATGGATGAACAGGCTCTTGTCCTGATAATAATGCTGATAGGACTGATAACTGTACACCGCCAGCAGGGGGAACACCGAGATCAGTTGCAGACTCTGGCGCAGGACGTTGGCGATGGAGATGTCGTCGGGGTTCTCGTCATAGGCATACAGCGCCAACACGCACCGGGACAGAATGTTCATCATATCCCGGCCGGGCGCCTTTAAGATCATATCCCGGACAAAGGAGGTGGGCAGACTGCGGCACTGGGACAATTCCCGCCGGAAACGGAACAGTTCGCCCTCATCCGGCAACTCGGAGAACAGCAGAAGATACACCGCCTCCTCAAAGCCGAAGCGGTTGTCGTTCCAAAAACCGTTCACCAGATCTTTGACATTATATCCCCGATAAAACAGTTCGCCCGGGCAGGGGTGCAGTTCGCCGTCGGGGCCCATTTTTTTGGCGTTGACGGTGGACACCTCGGTCAGGCCGGTGACCACGCCACGACCCTGTCGGTCACGCAGACCACGATAGACCCGGTGCTGGTCATACATATCCGGGGCAATATGGTTGCGCTCGGTGGAGAACTGAGCCAACTGGGCAATATACGGTGTGATTTCGGAATACGAACGTTTCATAGGGGCACCTCACTTCTTGTGACAAAGGGTATACTTTCGGATTGTTAGGCATTATAGCATATTTCGGACGATTATGCAAGGGGAATTTAGGGGAATGGCGGAAAGCGGTGCCCTCTGCCGCCTCCCCGCCGACAAAAAACCGCCGAGGCAACGCCCCGGCGGTTTACTGTTTGTATATTCTTTTTAAAATATTACAGACTGTCGATATACTGACAGGCGGCGATGGCGGCCACGGCACCGTCGCCGGTGGCGGTGGTCACCTGACGCACCGTCTTGCGGCGGCAGTCGCCCGCCACAAACACACCGGGCGTTCCCGTGCGGCAATCCTCGCCGGAGGCCACATAGCCCCGCTCGTCCAGAGCCGCCACATCGGCAAAGGGCTGGTTCTCCGGCTCCAAGCCGATGGCCACAAACAGGCCGTCCACCTCCAGGTCGTAGACCCGGCCGTCTGCCACCCGGCGCAGGGTGACCTTGTTTAAGGGCGTTTCGGCGGGGAGAGCCTCCACCACGGTGCCCAGGACGACCTCCACGTTCAGGCGCTTTGCCAGCGTATCCTGCAAGCGCTGTTCTCCGGTGAGAAAGTCCAGATTCTGCACCACATACACCTTTTTGCAACCTTCGGACAGCAGGATAGCCTCCTGCAGGGCGGAGTTGCCGCCCCCCACCAGCGCCACCGTCTTGTTCTTGTAGAAGGCACCGTCGCACACCGCACAGAACGAGATGCTCTCGCCCAGATGGATCTCCTCATTGGGCAGACCCAGATGGCGGTGGCGGGCACCGGCGGCAATGATCACCGCCTTGGCCTCGTAGTTGTTGCCATCCTCGGTGGACACCACCTTATGGGTGCCGGCATCCCGGATGCCGGTGACGGTTTCGATCTCCACGTCGGCGCCCTGGCCCAGCGCCTGCTCCACAAAATGATCCGCCAGTTCACTGCCGGAAAGGGAGTCGTAGCCGGGATAGTTCTCCACCTTGGGAGAGAAGGTGATCTGACCGCCGAAAGCCGCCTTTTCCAGCAGCAGAACGGTCTTGTTGGCACGGCGGGCATAGATGGCGGCGGTCAGGCCCGCCGGACCTGCGCC
>CAYSRL010000114.1:0-1951 GCA_964433515.1 uncultured Ruminococcus sp. | reverse complement strand
ACCTTCCCCTCGAGGGGAAGGTTTTCCGGCGTGGTATCCATTATCCGAACAAAGCGTAATTTTGGTCGGTCGTATTATTGGCAAGGTAATCGTTTTTGGCCAACACCTTTTCCTTGTTGTCTCTATAAGTTTTCAGAATCTCCCTGCTCATATTCGTAATGTCGTCACGACTAACGGCTTCATCAATATCTAACAAAAGGATTTCACTGTTTTCATAATTATCCGACTTCGGTGTTCCGCTTACATATTCGCAAACGAAAACCGGACACCATTGGTTAGATTTAAATTGAATGGAAGAAAGCGCTTTTGTTTTCACTGTCACTCCGGTCTCTTCTAAGATCTCTCGCTCAATAGCCAGATTCGGCAACTCATTTTCTTCCACGTAACCGCCGGGAACAAGGATACGGCCTTTTGCACTTCCATAAGTATGACGCACCAACAAAACCTTACCTTCAATTTCAACGATTCCACACACGGTAAAATATCCGTGTCCCATAGACGAATCTTCCTTCATAACAAGTAACAAGGTGGGTGGAGATTCCACCCACCCTGCGGTTGGTTTTTAGTTGACCGACTGGATGTACTTCTTGATGTCCGCCACGCCGGTATACTTCTCGACGTTGCCGCCGGCAGCCACCACCAGGGTGGGTGCCTGCTTAATGCCCAGGGACTCGGTCAGCGCCACGTTCTCCTCCGCCAGCACCTTGGTATAGGCCACGCCCGCCTTGTCCAGCATAGGCATAGCGATCTTGCAGTTGGGGCAGGTGGCGGTGGCGAACAGATACACACCGTCCGCCAGAGCGACGGCCTTCTCCTCGGCGACCTCCTCGGTCTGCTTGGGGCCGGCGTGGGTCAGGTTGGAGTTTGCAATGTCGTACAGTTTACGCTCCTTATACTCCTGGCTCTTACCGTCGTTCCAGTTCTTCACCGGGCGATAGTAACCGGTGATACGGCTGTAGACCTCCGCCTCTTTGCCGCAGTGGGGGCAGGTGAACTGCTCGCCGGGCAGATAGCCGTGCTCACGGCAGACGGAATAGGTGGGAGAAATGGAGTAGTAAGGCAGGCGGTAGTTCTCGGCGATCTTCCGCACAATAGCGGCCGCCGCCTTCCAATCCGGCAGTTTCTCGCCAATAAAGGCGTGGAACACGGTGCCGGAGGTATAGAGGGTCTGCAGTTCATCCTGCACATCCAGAGCCGAGAAGATGTCGGCGGTGTAGCCCACCGGCAGGTGGCTGGAGTTGGTGTAATAGGGGGTCTCGCCCTCGGAGGCCGCAATGATGGAAGGATAATGCTTACGGTCGTGCTTGGCCAGACGGTAGGCGGTGGACTCGGCGGGGGTGGCCTCCAGGTTGTACAGGTCGCCGTACATCTCCTGATAGTCAGACAGGCGCTCACGCATATGGTTGAGCACGTCCTTGGAGAACTGCTGGGTCTCGGGGTGGGTCATATCCTTACGGATCCACTTGGCGTTGAGACCCGCCTCGTTCATACCCACCAGACCGATGGTGGAGAAGTGGTTGGTGAAGGTGCCCAGATACCGCTTGGTGTAGGGGTACAGACCCTCATCCAGCAATTTGGTGATGATGGTGCGCTTGATCTTCAAAGACCGGGCGGCAATATCCATCATATGGTCCAGACGTTTGTAGAAGTCTGCCTCGTCGGTGGCCAGATACGCCAACCGGGGCATATTAATGGTGACCACGCCGATGGAGCCGGTGGACTCGCCGGAGCCGAAGAAACCGCCGGATTTCTTGCGCAGTTCACGCAGATCCAGACGCAGACGGCAACACATAGAGCGCACGTCGGAGGGCTCCATATCGGAGTTGACGTAGTTGGAGAAATAGGGGGTGCCGTATTTGCTGGTCATCTCGAACAGCAGACGGTTGTTCTCGGTGTCGGACCAGTCAAAGTCACGGGTGATGGAATAGGTGGGGATGGGATACTGGAAGCC
>CAYSRL010000113.1:0-4623 GCA_964433515.1 uncultured Ruminococcus sp. | reverse complement strand
AACCGTAAAGGAGAATGTACTATGAAACTGACGAAAAAATGGACTTTGCTGATGGCTTGCGTGCTGTTGCTGACCGCCCTGACCGCCTGCGGCGGGGAGGATACCGATGGCGCCACGGTAACCGCAAACCCCGATGTGACCGACGTGTATGAGGATAAAGACTACGGTTTCCAGCAGGAACTGCCGGAAGAGGGCGAGACGGTGGCGATCATGCACACCTCGATGGGAGATATTTCCCTCCGCCTTTTCCCGGAGGCCGCACCCAAGGCGGTGGAGAATTTCCTCACCCACGCCAAAGAGGGCTATTACGACGGCCTGATCTTCCATCGGGTCATCGAGGATTTTATGATCCAGGGCGGTGACCCGGAGGGCACCGGCTCCGGCGGCGAAAGCATCTGGGGCGAGGCTTTCGAGGACGAGTTCGATCAAAAACTGATGAACATCCGTGGCTCTCTGGCGATGGCCAATTCCGGTGTCAGCACCAACGGTAGCCAGTTCTTCATCAATCAGGCCGGCCCCAGCGGAACGACTGCGGAGGAACTGAAGAGCCAGTATGACTACGATACCCAGTATTCCATGATGGAGGACTATTACGACCAGTATGTCCAGTACTATGGTGAAAGTTTTACGGAGTATTATCCCACGTTGGATTCCTTTATTGAAGCAAACGGCGGCATCAGTCCCGACAGCCGTCTGGTTCCCGACGAGGTGTGGGATCTGTACGCCGAGGTCGGCGGCAATATATATCTGGACGGCGCTTGGCGCCAATCCGGCGGGCACACCGTGTTCGGTCAGGTCTACGCCGGTATGGACGTGGTGGATGCCATCGCCGCCGTGGAGACCGACGACAACGACAAACCGGTCGAGGACGTTATCATCACCTCCATTGAGGTAACCACCTATTCCAAGTAATTCTGTTTGACTGCGAAAGGAGGAACGGTTATGACCGTAACGGTGCAGGGCCGAACGGTGTCCTATATCGACACCGACCCTACCAATGATTCCGCCCGTCCGGTGGTGCTGTTTCTCCACGGTTGGGGCGCACCCGCCGAGACCTATCGGCTGATGATTGACCATCTGGCGGCCTATTGCCGGGTGGTGGCGCCCGACCTGCCCGGTTTCGGCGGTTCCGCCGAGCCGGAAAGGGCTTGGTGCGTGGACGATTACGTCACCTGGACGGTGGATTTTGCCGCCGCTCTGGGTCTGACCGAGGTGGTGCTGATAAACCATTCTTTCGGCGGCCGTATCAGCATCAAACTGCTTTCTCAGCGCCCTTTGCCCTTCGGGGTGAAAAAGGCGGTGTTTATGGATGCCGCCGGCATCCTGCCTAAGCGGGGCGTAAAATACTATACCAAGGTGTATAGTTACAAATTGATGAAAAAGCTGCTTCCCGGCCTGGCGAAAAAGCAACAGGGAAAGGTGGGGTCTGCCGACTACCGCAACGCCTCACCCCTGATGCGCCAGACGATGGTGCGGTGCATCAACGAGGATCTGACCCACCTGCTGAAGGATAACCCGGTCTCCACCCTGCTGATCTGGGGTTCGGCGGATACCGCCACCCCTCTGTCCGACGGACAGAAGATGGAGAAACTCATTCCCGATGCGGGTCTGGTGGTGCTGGAGGGGGCAGGCCATTTTGCCTTTGCCCAGCAGTGGGGTCTGTGCAGCCGTGTGCTGGATTCCTTTTTGAAAGAGGTGTGAGTATGGAACTGGGATTTAGAATAGCGATGCTGTTGGCGGCTGTGCTGAATTTTTCCGCACAGGCGGTGTATTTCACCCATATGTTACAGCTCAATTCCTACCGCACCGAGCGGTACAAAAAATGGTGCACCGACAACGAGAAAAAACTGGTGAACATCCCTCGGATGCTGCCTTTTCTGTGCGTTATGCTGTTGTGGCTGGAGGGTCGGGCCCAGAGTTGGGTGGTGTATGCGGTTGGCACGGCCGTGCTGTTGTTGACCGCCCTGCTTAACTGGCCGAAAAAGGCGAAAAAGCCGTTGGTGGTCACCGCCCGGGTGAAGCGTTTGTTTATCACCCAAGGTCTTTTGTGTGCCGGTCTGTGCGCTCTCTTTTGGTTCTGGATGCCCCGGGGTCTGGCCTTTATCGGGCTGGGCAACACGGTGGTGTGGCTGTTCACCGGTCTGGCGAACGTCCTCAACACCCCTCTGGAAAACCGGTTTGCCAAAGGGTTTGTCAAGGATGCGGCCAAGCGTTTGGCGGCGATGCCGGACTTGACGGTGGTGGGTGTCACCGGCAGTTACGGTAAGACCAGTGTGAAGAATTATCTGAACGCTCTGCTGTCGGTCAAGTACAATGTGCTGATGACCCCCGGCAGTTACAACACCACTATGGGTGTGGTGCGGACCATCCGGGAGATGCTGCGTCCCTCTCACCAGATCTTCATCGCCGAGATGGGCGCAAAGCAAAAGGGCGATATTCAGGAGATCTGCGACCTGGTGCACCCCACCTACGGCATCATCACGTCTATTGGCGAACAGCATTTGGAAACGTTCGGCTCGGTGGACACCATCGTGGCCACCAAGTTTGAGTTGGCGGATGCCATCCCGGCAAAGGGCGCCGCTATCCTCAATTATGACAATGAATACATCCGGTCCCGGGCGGTTGCTGTCCCCACCGTCACCTATGGCGACGCCGACAGCGGCGCCGGTTACCGTTACAGCGATATGGCGGTGGACACCCACGGCTGTCAGTTCACCCTGACCGCTCCGGATGGGGAGAGTTGCCGCTACACCACCCACCTGTTGGGCGGTCACAACATTCAGAACCTGGCGGGCTGTATGGCGCTGGCCCACACCTTGGGCATCTCGCTTAAAGAGATGGTGTACCCCATCCGGCTGTTAAAGCCGGTGGAGCACCGCCTGCAACTGTTGCCCAACGGCTATATCGACGACGCTTACAATTCCAACCCGGCGGGTTTCCGCAGTGCGCTGGACACCCTTTCGGCCTTCTCCGCCCAGCGGGTGCTGGTCACACCGGGTATGGTGGAGTTGGGCGACCGTCAGGACGCCCTCAACCGGGATCTGGGCGCATACGCCGCCACCCGGTGTGACTGGGCGGTGCTGGTGGGGCTCAAACAGGCGCCGCCCCTCAAAGAGGGTCTGCTGGCCGGGGGCTTCCCGGAGGAGCGCATCTTTGTGGCGGCCACCCTTCAGGAGGGACTTAACTTTGTCAACAGCCTGCCCCGTGAGGGGGAGAGGATCGTTCTTCTGGAAAACGATCTGCCCGACAATTTTTAAGGAGGAATTGCTATGAAAACCAGAGTCGCCGTGATTTTCGGCGGTCACAGCGTGGAGCACGAGGTGTCGGTCATCTCGGGTCTGCAGGCGCTGAACGCCCTGAACAAAGACAAATACGAGGCATTCCCTTTGTATATCTCCAAGGATAATTGCTTCTATGTGGGGGAGAATCTCCGTGAGATCGCCTCTTTTCGGGATATGAAGACCTGCCTTTCTGCCGCCACCCGGGTACTGCCTGTCCCCGGTGAGCAGGGCGTGGAACTGATTCGCTATCCGATGAAAAAGTTCGGCAACAACACCGTTGCCGCCTTTGACGTGGCGATCCCGGTGGTTCACGGCACCAACGTGGAGGACGGCACCCTGATGGGGTATCTGGAGATGCTGGGCGTGCCCTATGCCTCCTGCGACGTGACCTCCTCCGCCTTGGGTATGGATAAATTTGCTATGAAGGGCGTGCTGGCACAGGCCGGTATCCCGGTGCTTCCCGCCCGGCAGTACAGCGGCAAGCAGTACGCCGTGGACAGCGGGGCGGTGCTGGGCGAGATCGAGCGTGAGATCGGCTATCCGGTGATCGTCAAGCCGGTGAACCTGGGTTCTTCGGTGGGCATTTCCAAGGCCAAGAACCACGCCGAACTGGTGGATGCGATGGATCTGGCGGTGAGTTTCTCCGCCCGGGTGTTGGTGGAGCGGGCGGTGCCCAACCTGCGGGAGATCAACTGCTCGGTGCTGGGCGATTACGAGACCGCCCGACCCTCTGCCTGTGAGGAGCCTCTCAATGCCGAGGACATCCTCACCTTTGGCGACAAATACCTGTCCGGTGGCGGCGGCAAGTCCGGCGGCTCCAAAGGTATGACCGACCTGAAACGCCGTTGCCCGGCGGAACTCCCTGAGGGTATGACCGAAAAGGTGCAGACCTTGGCGGTGGAGACCTTTAGGGCGCTGGGCTGTCTGGGCGTGGCCCGCATCGACTTCCTCAACGATAAGGAGAGCGGCGAACTGTGGGTCAACGAGATCAACACCATCCCCGGCTCTCTGTCCTTTTATTTGTGGCAGGAGGTGGGTGTCGGTTTTGACGCCCTGATGGATGAATTGGTATCCCTGGCCTTTAAACGCCAGCGGGAGCGGGAGGCGCTCACCTTTACTTACGAGAGCAACATCCTCTCCGGCACCACCTTCGGCACCAAAGGCTCCAAAGGCAAAGCCTAATATCAAAATAACCCACAAAAGCCCGGGCCACCACCCCGGGCTTTCCTCTTACTTCGATCTTTATACCCCGCACCACCCATTTTGCCTCCCCTTGTCCGGGGAGGTGGGTCGCCGTGGGCAAAACCCGCACAAACCCCAAATCCCCACCGTAGGGGAGGGC
>CAYSRL010000112.1:0-4669 GCA_964433515.1 uncultured Ruminococcus sp. | reverse complement strand
CCCAACTGTTCGTGGGTGTCGGCGATCGCCTTTTCTTTTGCGGCGATGTCCTTTTCTGCCTGTTGGATCTCCTCGTTTTTGTCCGCTATCTCCTTCTGGACAGCCACCAGTTTTTTGTCCAGCAGATCGATCTGCTGGGTGATGTTGGAGATCTGGGACTCCAGCAATTCCTTGCGTTCTTTACTGGCGGACAGATCCTTACTGGCTGTCGCCAGGTCGGACTTGATCTCTTTTTCCTTGTTTTCCAGTTCTTCAAGCTGTGCCTCCAACTCGCTGCGGGTGGCGGCCGTCACCGGCGCCGATGCGCCCATAACGGTCATACCCATCAGCATCGTCAGGGACAACAGCACCGCCATCAAGCGGTGTTGCATCGTCTTTCTCATTGGCGCAAACTCCCTTCCTGGCGGAGGTATTTGCTCATAGAGATCACACTGCCCACAACGCCAACCAAAACGCCGCCGGCCAGGAAGCCCACCAGCAGTTGTGCCCACTGCTGGTCAAAGGGAACCAACGCCAGCAGAGGATTGTCAAACTGGAAGTTGTTGTACAGCACCCGATAAAGGGCGCTGACCAGCCCATAGCCGATGACCGCCGCCAACAGACCCACCAGCACGCCCTCCACAACAAAGGGGAACCGGACAAAGCCGTCGGTGGCACCCACCGATTTCATAATATAGATCTCCAGACGGCGGTTATACACCGTCAGTTTGATGGTGTTGACAATGATAAACAGGGACACCGCCAACAGCACCGCAATGATGCTGCCGCCCAGCGCCAGCACCACCCGCCGCACTTTGGTCAAGGTCTCAGCGGTGCCGGCGTCATAGGACACTTCCTCAACGCCGTCCATAGCCGTGATCTCGTCCATCGTCTGCTGGAACAGCGCCAGATCCTTCAGCGATACGATAAAGGTATCGGGCAGAGGGTTATTCTCGCCCTCGAAACTCTCCATCGTATCCGCCTGGAGAGAGTCGCTGTACATAGCCAAAAATTCCTCTTTGGACATATAGGTGACCTCGGCGATGTTCTCCATATTGTGGAGCACCTGCTTGATCTCCATCACTTGCTCTTCGGTCTGATCGCTGTCCAGATACACCGCCATCACATTCTGCTCATAGGCGTTGTGGAACATCTTATCCACATTCACAAACAGCAGATAGGAAAAGCCGGTCAGCACCAGACAGCACACCAGCACGCCCACCGACGCCAGCGCCATCAGGCGGTTTTGCCAGGCGTTACGGCAGCCCTCACGAATGAGGTATTTGATCACGTGGAATTTCATTCTGCCGCACCTCCCTTATCCTCCGCCGCATCCCCCAGCGATACCACGGCGGGACGGCCGGGACGGCCGGTATCCGACACGATGTGTCCCTTTTCCAGGGTGATGACCCGGTGGTCAAACTGGTGCACCAGTTCGTGCTCGTGGGTGACCATCAGCACGGTGGTGCCCTTTTCGTTGATGCGGGTGAGCATATCCACGATGTCGTGGGACATCTGGGGGTCTACGTTACCGGTGGGCTCGTCGGCGATGATCAGAGAGGGGTTATTCACCAACGCCCGGGCCAGACCCACACGCTGTTGCTCGCCGCCGGACAATTCCATAGGAAAGCGCCCGGCTTTGCCCTCCAGATCCAGCAGATTCAGCACGTGATGAACACGGCGGTTGATCTCCCGCTTTTTCTTGCCGATGACCCGCATAGAAAAAGCCACGTTGTCAAACACCGTCATCGTGTTGATCAGGCGGAAATCCTGAAACACGATGCCCATAGTCCGGCGGAAATAGGGAATCTCTTTCCGCTTTAACCGGGTCAGCCGGTAGTTGTTGACGATCACCTCGCCGGCGGTGGGGATCTCTTCCCGCATAATCAGTTTGAGAAAGGTGCTCTTTCCGGCGCCGGAAGCGCCCAGCACAAACACAAACTCGCCGTCATCAATATGCAGATTTACATCCTCCAGCGCATGGCTGTCGGTGCTATAAGTCTTATAGACACCACGGAATTCAATCATAAATAGCCTCCTATATGTAAAGACACAAACGGTCGAAAACAATCGGTTTGAACAAAAATCTCTGCGGTCAAGTATACCGCACCCCATTCAGAATGGCAAGTGAAAATCATTGGTAAAAACCAAGGGCAGCCGCCGACATCCTCTGCCGGCGGCTGAGAATCAGACGCAAAAACCCCGGCGGTCGATCAGTACTTAACAGGGTTTGCACTGAGATATTTCTTCACCATCAACGCAACCTTAAACACGATGGCGTCGTCAAACTCCCGCAGATCCAGGCCGGTGAGCCGCTTGATCTTCTCCAGACGGTAGACCAGCGTGTTGCGGTGGACAAACAACTTGCGGGAGGTCTCGGATACGTTCAGGTTGTTCTCAAAGAACTTCTGGATGGTAAACAGGGTCTCCTGGTCCAAAGACTCGATGGAGCCACGCTTAAACACTTCCCGCAGGAACATCTCGCACAGGGTGGTGGGCAACTGATAGATCAGCCGGGCCACGCCCAAGTGGTCATAGCGGATGATCGCCCGCTCGTTGTCGAACACCTTGCCCACTTCCAGAGCCACCTGTGCCTCTTTGAAGGAACTGGCCAGATCCTTGATGCCCTCCACAGTGGTGCCGATGCCCACGATCGCCTGGGTATAGAATTCGCTGCCCAAGGTGTCCACGATGGACCGGGCCAGTTTCTCCAGGTCTTTGGGGTCGGTGCCGGGACGCACCTCTTTCACCAAGGCGATGTCCGTCTCGCTGATGTTGATGACGAAATCCTTGCTCTTGTCCGGGAACAGATTCTGTACCACGTCAAAGGCGGAGATCTCGGTGCGGTTGACAATACGAATCAGCAATACCACCCGGGAAATATCGTTGTTAAACCGCAGTTCACGGGCTTTTAAGTAAATATCACCGGGCAGGATGTTGTCCAGGATCACATTCTTGACAAAGTTGCTGCGGTCAAATTTCTCGTCGTGGAACTGCTTTATGCTGGTGAGGGACACCGCCAGCAACGCCCCATAACGAGAAGCAGCCTCGTCCGCACCCTCTACGAACAAAATGTACTCACAATGGGGGCGGGAGCCGAAAGGCACATAGGTATAATTATCCAGCACAAAACTCTCACCGCCGGTAAACGCCTCTGCGGTGAGGGCAGAGACCTCGCCCACACGACCCAGGTCGCTGCAGGCAATAACAGCCAAACTTTCGTCAACGATACCGACGGTGCGCTCTATGGCCTCTTTGGTCTGGTGAATTACGCTCTGAAACATACGGTTGGACATTTTGGTCAACACTCCTTTTTAAACCGGTTGCAGAAGAAAGAATACACCGAAAACAGATAAGGTGTCCCCTATCCGCAACCGTTACCGTATACTCTCTCCGCAGTCTGCGGCGGCTTTTTCGTGGTGGTGAGGGTGCTCTCGGCACCGCTATACCATACCAAGATATATTTTAACCAATTTTTTGCCATTTTGCAAGAGAAATTCCAAAAAATTCAAGAATTTTTCATCAAAATAGTCAAATTTTCCCCTGTGAGGAGCCATACCAAAAGAGCAACGGCAACCATTTTTTCGCCAGATCCGCTCCGAAACATAAAAAACCGCCGTTACCGGATGGTAACGGCGGTTGGATCCTACAGAGATCAGTTGCAGATGGTGCGCTCGGTGTCCTTGTCGAACAGGTGGATCTTGGTGTTCTCCAGAGCGATCTCCATGCCCTCATCACCGGGGTGAGCGGTGGAGGTGGGCTCCACACGGGCGGTGAACTCAAAGCCCTCGACGTTCAGATACAGGAAGGTCTCGGCACCCATCATTTCGGTAACCTCAACGTTGGCCTTAACCTTACAGTCGGCAAACTCTTCCAGCAGACGGGGCTCGTCGTGGACATCCTCAGGACGGATACCCATCACGACCTCTTTGCCCACATACTCGTCGATGTTGGTGCCCTCCAGCTTAGCGGCCGGCAGCGGGATCTGGTACTTAATGCCACGGCGGGTCTTGGTGTCCTCAGAGCCGAACTCCACATAATAACCCTTGTCGTTCTTGCCGATGACGGAATCGATGAAGTTCATCTGGGGAGAACCGATAAAGCCGGCAACGAACATATTGCAGGGCAGGTCGTACAGACGCTGGGGAGTATCCACCTGCTGGATCAGACCGTCCTTCATAACCACGATACGGTCGGCCATGGTCATAGCCTCGGTCTGGTCGTGGGTAACGTAGATGAAGGTGGTGCCCAGTTTCTGGTGCAGTTTGGACAGCTCGGTACGCATCTGGGCACGCAGTTTAGCATCCAGGTTGGACAGCGGCTCGTCCAGCAGGAAGACCTTGGGCTCACGGACGATGGCACGGCCCAGAGCCACACGCTGACGCTGACCGCCGGACAAAGCCTTCGGCTTACGGTCCAGCAGGTGGGCGATGTCCAGAATGCGGGCGGCCTCCTCAACACGGCGCTTGATCTCATCCTTAGAGGTCTTGCGCAGTTTCAGGCCGAAAGCCATATTGTCAAACACGGTCATATGGGGGTACAGAGCGTAGTTCTGGAACACCATAGCGATGTCACGGTCCTTGGGGGCCACATCGTTGACCAGACGGTCGCCTATGTACAGTTCGCCGGAAGAGATCTCTTCCAGACCGGCGATCATACGCAGGGTGGTGGACTTACCACAGCCGGAGGG
>CAYSRL010000111.1:0-4703 GCA_964433515.1 uncultured Ruminococcus sp. | reverse complement strand
GAGTGCATCACCGAGGGTTCCATGAGCCCCCACGATGTGCTGGAGGTCTGCGGCGAGTCCGCCGTGCAGGACTATCTGATCAAGGAAGTCCAGATCACCTACCGTACCCAGGGTGTTGACATCAACGATAAGCACATTGAGGTTATCGTCCGCCAGATGATGCGCAAGGTGCGTGTGGACGATTCCGGCGACACCAACCTCATCAACGACGCTGTGGTGGATAAGTCCGAGCTGTATGCCGAGAACAAGGCGGTGCAGGCCCGCATCGATGCCGGTGAGACCGGCGCCGACGGTCAGCCTTTGCGCACCGCCACCGTGACCCCCATCCTGCTGGGTATCACCAAGGCTTCTCTGGCCACCGACAGTTTCCTGTCCGCCGCCTCCTTCCAGGAGACCACCCGTGTGCTGACCGACGCCGCCATCAAGGGCAAGGTCGATCCGCTGCTGGGTCTGAAGGAGAACGTCATCATCGGTAAGCTGATCCCCGCCGGCACCGGTATGCAGTGCTATAACGACGTCCGTGTCCGTGACAACCGGGCACCCAAGAACGCCTTCAGCGTGCTGGACGAGTTGCTGCAGGCCGACGACGAGGACGAGGAAGGTCAGCCCGAACTGATCGAGGAGTAATCCCCTCACACTCTGAATAGAGCAAAGCGAAAACCCCGAGAATTTCTCGGGGTTTTCTTGTTGCCTTGCCTTGACAGGAGATGGGATTCGGTGGTATATTTTCGGAGGAAACACAGAGGAAAAGGGGGGGAACCAATGCGCAACTGCACCTTTTTGGCCTTCGGCGATCTGCACCATTATCCCGGTGAGTTTTATGACGATAAAGAAGAGCGGTGGGAGAAGATTGTCCGGCGCAGCGTGGAGCAAAACGCCGAATTCATCGTGGGACTGGGGGACTATGTCCATGAGCCGGCTCTAAACGGAGCCTTTGCCGAAAGGATGATGACCTCTCCCAAGGACCTCTACTGTTGCCTTGGTAACCACGATACCGAGCACTCTCCGTTAGGAGAGGTGCTCCCTCTATATCGGATGCCCTATAATTACTACCATTTTGACCGTGATGGTTATCGCTTTATTGTGTTGGACGCCAATTACACCCTCAACGATGGGGAATACGTTCACTACAACCCTGGCGTGGTGCGCCAGACTAAAGCGGGGGTCATCCCCCCGGAACAGCTGAGGTGGCTTGCGCAGGTGATCGACGAGAGCGACTGCCCCTGCGTGCTGATGAGCCACCACAGCATCGAGCGCCCCGACGGGATGCTCAACCGGGATGCGGTGTGGGATATCATCCGCCGATCCAATGATAAGCGTCGGTATGCGGTGATGCTATACATTAACGGCCACCACCACCGGGATCATTGCTCCATTGTGAATGACGTGTGCTGTCTGGACCTCAATTCTGCCGCCTATCAGTACATCAATCCGCCTTTTCAGGGGTATCGCCCTGAAATATTAGCCCTTTGCCGTGGGATGGCCTATACCCTCAACTTCTCAGAGCCGTTGTCGGCGCTGATCACGCTGGAGGGGGATGACAAAATCCACATACGTGGTCTGACCGGCGAGTTTCTGTTCGGTCTCACCGACAGGGACGTGGAAGAGGTGGACATCCACCGGCTGTCCTACGCCCGCCGCTCGGTGCCCTTTATCCGGGATTATGAGGTGGATCTGGAACAAGGAACGGTGACCCGGTCACGGGAGTAAGCAAGACCTCCGAGGGATATCCTCGGAGGTTTTCTGCTTTTTCCTTGTCGAATCTTGACGAGTTCCCCTTTGAAATGATACAATAAAGGAAGATACCAACGAAAAGGAGGTGGCAACGATGAAAAAGATAGTGGCGGTTCTGATGGCGGCGGTGATGTTGCTGACGGTTATGCCGGCTTGGTCCATAGCCGCTTCGTCGGGGGGATTGACCCTGTCCCAATTGAAAGAGAAATATCCCCACGGCGCCTATTGGAACCATACAGGCGCCACCAACAAACCGGACAGTTACACTTGGGAGCCCTGTCTGCACCACAACAGTTGCGATTACGACGGCGGTTGCGGGTGCAATTCCTATGACGGTAAGGCGATCCAATGTATGGGTTTTGCCTATCAGTTGGCCAGTCTGGCCTACGATTGCGACCCCCGGGGCGAATGGACAACCAATTACAACACCACCGCTTTAAACAACCTTAAGGCGGGGGACATTGTCCGGTATAAAAACAACAGCCACTCCATTTTTATCACCGCCGTATCCGGGGATGCGGTCACCTATGCGGATTGCAACAGCGACCTGCACTGCCAGATCAAGTGGAACCAGACCACCACCAAAGCGACGCTGAAATCCACCTTTACGTACGTTAAGGCGGCACCCTATGCCCTGGAAGCGGAAACCAAGACGCCGGTGCTTACCATCCTGTACCACGCCAACGGCGGCACCATCTCCGGTGACATTACCGGCTATCGGTATACCGTCACCGACCCGGACGGTGTGAATATGCGGTCCGGTGCCGGCACCGGCAACAAGGTGCTGACCGCCCTGGCCTGCGGCACGGTCTTCACGGTAAATAAAGGGGACACCAAAACCGCTAACGGCTATACCTGGGGCAAGACCACCGTCGGCGACACCACCGGATGGGTGGTGGTGTCGGATTTCGTAGAGAAGACCGCCACCCTGCGGGAGGGAACCTATTATCTCTCCGATTCGCTGGTGTATAAGACTTCGGACGACACACCTCTGTCCCAGAAAGCCACCTATAACAAAACCATTTCCGGCGGCCTGCAAAAGGCGACGGCTTTGGGGATCCAGCGTGAGGGATACCGCTTTGCGGGATGGTGTACCCGGGCGGACGGCGGTGCCACGGTGTTCGAGCAGGGGGATGCCACCCTGAAACCGGAGACCATTTATCCGGAACTGAAAGAGGGCAGCGCCACCGTGACCCTGTATGCCGTTTGGGGGTGTGACCACCGCTATTCCATCGCTTGCGACGCCACCTGTAATGTGTGCGGGGCGATCCGTATGATCGCCCACGAGTATACCGACGATTGCGACCCGGATTGCGATGTCTGCGGTGCAGAGAGAGAACCTCCCCACGTGTGGGAACTGGGTTCTTGCGCCGACTGCGGCAAGACCTCTGTCCCCCTCAAGATCACCGCCCAGCCCACCATCGCTTATGCCCAAATGGGGAGCACCGTCAAAACGGCGGTGACCGTCACCGGCGACGGACTGACCTATCAGTGGTATTTTAAAAGTGCCGGCGCCACCAAATACAGCAAGTCCTCGGTCAAGACCGCCACCTATTCCACCAAGATGACCGCCAAAAGCAAAAACCGGATGGTCTATTGCGTGATAAAGGATCAATACGGCAACCAGGTGCAGACCAACAAGGTGACCCTGCGGGAAGCGGCCGGCATCACCACCCAACCGAAAACCACCTATACGGCAATGAACGCCACCGCCAAGACCACGGTGACGGCCTCCGGTGACGGGCTGACCTATCAATGGTATTTCAAAAATGCCGGCGCCACCAAATACAGCAAGTCCTCGGTCAAGACCGCCACCTATTCCACCAAAATGACCGCCAAGAGCAAGGACCGGAAGGTGTATTGTGTGGTCAAGGATAAGTGGGGCAATTCGGTTCAGACCAAGGAGGTCATCCTGCGGGAGGCCGTGTCGGTGGTGACCCAGCCAAAGACCGTCACGGTCAAGAAAAACACCATCGCCAAAACCACCGTCACCGCCTCCGGTGATGGGCTGCAGTATGTGTGGTATGTGAAGAATGCCGGTGCGGAGAAGTATGTGAAATCCTCCATCACCGCCGCCACCTATTCGGTGAAAATGACCGACAAGGTCAACGGGCGCCGGGTGCTGTGTTACGTATACGACAAATACGGCAACAAAGTGCAGACCAAGTCGGTGCTGCTGAAAATGGAAGAATAAGGAGAACCCTCGGTTTAGCGTGATGCCCTTAACGGGCAGATCACCCTAAACCGGGGGTTCCGTTGTTCTGCCCTTTTCAAACGGTGCCAGCCACAAAAGGGAAGACCCGGTCGCCCCAAACCCGGCGTTTTTGTTCAAAACGGCAAAAAGCCCCCGGTTCAGCCCGGTTTCCGGCCGACAAAATCGGCATTATCACCTATTGACACCTTTTAAAACCTGTGTTAAAATGTGTAATTGTGGTATGATGCCTAAGTATGGGTGAAAAGGCGGTTTTCCGCCAAACATACCCGGATAATTATGGTTTTAGAGGTTATATTAATAACCTTTAAGATAAATTTTTATTGGAGGTGAAACTATGCCTACTTTTAACCAGCTGGTACGCAAGGGTCGTCAGGATCTGGAGAAGAAAGCCAAGGCTCCCGCTCTGTTGAAGGGTTGGAACTCTAAGAAGCGTGTGGCTATCGACCAGAACTCCCCCCAGAAGCGTGGTGTCTGCACCGCTGTGAAGACTTCCACCCCCAAGAAGCCCAACTCCGCTCTGCGTAAGGTGGCTCGTGTCCGTCTGTCCAACGGGATCGAGGTTACGTCCTACATCCCCGGCGAAGGCCACAACCTGCAGGAGCACAGCGTCGTGCTGATCCGCGGCGGTCGTGTCAAGGATCTCCCCGGTGTGCGTTATCACATCGTGCGCGGTACGCTGGATACGCAGGGTGTTGCTAAGAGAATGCAGGCCCGCTCCAAGTACGGTGCCAAACGCCCCAAGGCCGGCGCGGCC
>CAYSRL010000110.1:0-4773 GCA_964433515.1 uncultured Ruminococcus sp. | reverse complement strand
GCATCTCGGTCTGCCAACCGTCCACCAGTTTCTGACGGAAAATGCCGTATTCATACAGCAGAGAATAACCGATGGCGGGAATGCCGTTGGCAGCCAGACCGTCCAGGAAACAGGCGGCCAGACGACCCAGACCGCCGTTGCCCAGGCCGGCATCCGGCTCCAGTTCAAACAGGTTGTCCAGTTTGGCGCCGTAATCCTTCAGCACCGCCGCCGCATCCTCGGTCAGGTTCAGGTTATACAGGGTATTCTTCAGGGAGCGCCCCATCAGAAATTCCATACTCATATAATACACCTGCTTGGCGTCCTGCTGGTGTGCCTCGTGGATATAGTCCACACGGGCCCGGCGCATCCGGTCACGGAGCACCAGCACCAGGGCGTTATACAGGTGGGCATCGGTGGCCTCTCGGGGCTGGACCGAGAACTGCTGTAACAGTTTCTCCTCCAACTGCGCCTTCAACAGCGCCCGCTTAGTAGGTTTTTTCGCCGCCGGTTTCTTTTCCGCCGGTGCCGCCTTGGCGGCTGTGGGCTTCTTAGCCGCCGGCTTTTTGGCGGCGGTGGTCTTTTTCTCGGTTTCTTTACTCATAGGGAATCCCCCTCCTAATTGGATAAACGGAATAGTTTTAGAGAATACTACTCCTACGCTGTCTAGTATATACTACTATCTCCAAAAATGCAATACTTAATTGAAAATGACGAATTTTTCTCTAAAATGGGTTAAATTACCTTTTTGATTTGTGCATAATGCACAAATTTCGATGGGTTTTGGGACAAAAGAAGGTCACACACAGCCCCCTTGCCGTGTGTGACCGAAAAATCAAGATCCTGTGGTCAAGTCGTCGGGAACATCCCCCCGGTCGCCGTCAGGAACATCCCCCCGGCCGTCCCGGTCGCCGTCGGGAACATCCCCCTGGTCGCCGTCGGTGAGCACCGGCAGAAAATGGCGCATCAGCCGTCCGCATTTTCCCTGTCCACGGCGGCGGATATACACAAAGCCCAGCACGCTGAACACCACCGCACCCACGAAATTGACGAACAGATCCGCCATCGTATCGTACAAACCGATGTCCAGATAACCGTTCAGACCCAGCTCCTGCCCATTGACCGTCACCGAGGTGATATCCCGGAGCACCGTCACCCCGCCGGTGAGTTCCACCGTGGACACGGTGCGCAAAACCGTATCCTTTTGCATATCCGTCAGAAACAGCACGTCCATACCGAACTCAAAGAATTCCCAGACAACCCCCACCGTCATCGAAAAGCAAAAGGCCACCAACGACACATACAACGGAGATAGCCGGAACTTCTCCCGGTTGTTCCGGGTGAGAATATCCACCAGGGAAAAGCCGAAAGCCGCACACAAAAAGCCGTTGACCGTGTGGAGCATCGTATCCCAATAGGGGTATTGCAGATAGTAGCTTTGCAACTCGCCCAACATCTCTGCCGCAAAAATAAACAGCAGTATGATAACCTCCATCACCGACGGAATATCGATGCGCAGAGACCGCTCCAAAAACGCCGGAACCAGGAAAAGAACCAGCGCCAAACCGCAAATGAAAGCGCTTTCATATTCGTTTTCCAGGATGTTTAGAACCAACCCGGCAATCACCAACAAACGCAAGATCACATACACGGCGGTCAGACCGGGATGGGCCTTGACATTCTCCCTTGTTCTCCTCCAGTACCCCTTTCGGGAACGTTTTTGTGCCATCGTCACTCACCTTTCAATGTATCAGTGTCACAGCGCCGGGCAGGATGTGGATCTTTGCCCATTCACCGCCGGGACCCCATTCCCCATCCAAGGACCACTCCATATCCGGCGGCGCCGATACGGTAAATTCCTTGCCGCTGAGGAACGTGATGCATTCGCTGTCGTATTTCTGTTCCACCAACGCCCGGATACATTCGCTGAGTTCCACCGGGTTACGGGGCATTTTCACCAGCAACAGTTCCAACCGGCCGTCGCTCATATCCACCCGCTCCGGATTCAGCGCCAAAATGCCCCCCACCTTCAGGCTGTTGCTGACGGCGCCGAACAGATAGTCGCCCTCCAGCACCTGGCCGTCCACCTCCAAGCGGACGTGGCGAGGCTGAATGTTGGGTAGTTCCTTGACCCCCTCCAGCAAATACGCCAGATGCCCCAGGGTATTCTTCACGTCCTGCGGCGTGGCATAGGAGGCCCGGGTGAAGATGCCGAAAGACGCCACATAGGAAAAATACCGGTCGCCAAACTGGCCGATGTCGTAGGCGTGGGGAGCCCCCTTCAGCACAGCATCCGCCGCCGCCGGGATCGATCGTTTCAATCCGATGCTGGAAGCAAAGTCGTTGGTACTGCCGCAGGGCAGATAACCCATCGGGGTGGTATGCCCCCCTTTCAGCAAGCCGGACACCACCTCGTTAAAGGTGCCGTCGCCCCCCAGGCACACCACCAGATCCACCCCACCGCCGTATTGCTCCGCCAATCGGGCGGCGTGACCGGGGCCGGTGGTGACAAAGGTCAGCGGCGCATAATCTGCCCGGCAGAATTTTTCCAGCACCTCTGCCAAATGGCGTTTGCCGGTCATTTTGCCGGAGATGGGATTGAGTATCAGCAACATTTTCTTGCTCATAAGATCGCCCCCTCGAATTTCTATATTACTTCATATTATAATCCTATTGACCCCAAATCACAACCCATTGGCCCAAAAGTTCATAAAAAAATTACAGATAAAGCCGAACGGAGAAAAGAGCCTGTGGCGGACGCCACAGGCTCTTTTACATGCTTATTCATCGACGCAGGACAAAATGTAATAGCCCTCGTCGGTCTTTTGCAGGGTGTAGGTCTGGAAGTGGGTGGCCATCGCTTCGGTGGGATCCATCTCGTTGCCGTACTCGTCCATCTGGACGTCGGTAATGGGCACATAGCCGATACGCACCTCATAGGTCTTCCAGCCGTTCTTTATGGAAAACACCACCGGTCTGGATGCGGTGTTGGCGGTCTCAAAGGGGATGTAGTAGCAATCGTCCGCCTCGCTGTATTCCAGGTTGCTGTCCTCCACCGAGCGGTGCTGGAGCACGGCCTCCGGGCCGAACAGCGTCTGGTACGACTCGGTCACCACCGCCGTCTCCACCGCAATGCGGCCGTTGTCGTCCACAGCGTAGATACTGGTGTCGTCTTTTTCCCGCAGCATACGGATCTGCTCTTTCTGCATCACCCGATAGGCGGCGGCAATCAGCAGGTTGTCCTGTTCGGTCTCGTTGACGTTCTCAAAGGCTGCCGGGGTATACACCAGCACCGGCTCCAGATAATAGTACATCTCTTCTTTCAGCGCCGAGGTATCGGTGGCGGAACGGATCCAGGAAATGCCACCCATCACCAGCGACACCACGCCCACCACGCTCAGCACCGACATCAAAAAGCCGACGAAGAAAGCCGAGCGGCTCTGACGGCGATGCCCCGCCGGTTTCTGCTCCGGCTCGGTGTTTTCAGCAGGCTCGGGGCTCTCAGCAGGTTCGGTGTTCTCGGCGACGGTGGTTTCTTCCACCTGGTCTTCGGTATTCTCTATAGCGGGATCGTATTGCTTATCCATACAGATACCCTCCTGTGATTTCATAGTTACAATTCATTATAGCACACATTTTCCCATTTGCCAAGTCCCAAATCCGGGAAATTGAAAAGGAGCCGCTGCCCGGCGGGCAACGGCTCCTTATAATTATATCAGCGGATCACGGATCAGCGGTGGTCACGGCGGGGGCCACGGCCGCCGTCACGGCGACCGCCCTCACGGCGGGGTGCCGGAGCGGTGGCGTAATCATCGGGGTTCAGACCCTCCATTTTGATGATGGCGTCCTTGCGGGACAGGTTGATGCGGCCCTGCTCGTCGATCTCGGTGACCATCACGGCGATGGTATCACCCACGGCAACGGCATCCTCCACCCGCTCCACACGGTTCAGATCCAGTTTGGACACGTGGACCAGACCCTCTTTACCGGGGGCGATCTCCACGAAAGCGCCGAAGGTCATCAGGCGGGTGACCTTGCCCTTATAAATGGCGCCGATCTCGGGATCCTTAGCAATGGTCTCGATGATCTGCAGGGCCCGGTTGGCATCCGCCAGATCGGTGGACAGGATGGTCACGGTGCCGTCCTCCTCCACGTTCACGGTGCAGTTGCAGTCCGCCTGGATCTGCTGGATCACCTTGCCGCCCTTACCGATCACGCCGCCGATCTTGTCGGTGTCGATCTTGGTGGACAGCATCTTGGGAGCATATTTGGACAGCTCGGGACGCACCTCGGGGATGGCCTTGAGCATAACCTCGTCCAGGATGTAGCAACGGGCGGTATAGGTCTTGTCCAACGCCTCACGGATGATGGCGGGGGTCAGACCGTGAACCTTCAGGTCCATCTGGATGGCGGTGATACCCTTTTTGGTACCGCCCACCTTAAAGTCCATATCGCCGAAGAAGTCCTCCAGACCCTGGATATCCACCATAGTCATAAAGCGGTCGCCCTCGGAGATCAGACCGCAGGAGATACCGGCAACAGGAGCCTTGATCGGCACGCCGGCGGCCATCAGAGCCAAAGTAGAGCCGCAGATGGAGGCCTGGGAGGTGGAGCCGTTGGAGGACAGCACCTCGCTCACCAGACGCATGGTGTAGGGGAACTCCTCGATCGTGGGCAGAACGGGCAGCAGAGCACGCTCCGCCAGGGCGCCGTGGCCGATCTCACGACGGCCGGGGCCACGTGAGGGCTTGGTCTCTCCTACCGAGTAGGAGGGGAAATTGTAGTGGTGCATAT
>CAYSRL010000109.1:0-4793 GCA_964433515.1 uncultured Ruminococcus sp. | reverse complement strand
GCGTCAAAGTCGATGCCCACATACTTGCGCACCGCCTCCACCATGGTCATTCTGGGCCATCCGGGGGACAGATCGATCTTGTGTCCCAGCCACTCCAGTTCATAGGTGCCCAGCACCTCCTGGGCAAAGGTGGTATAGACGCCCTCGGCGATGTCCATCATATCGTGGAAATCCGCATAAGCCTGATACAATTCCACCGTGGTAAACTCCGGGTTGTGCTTGGGGTCCATACCCTCGTTGCGGAAGATACGTCCCACCTCATACACACGGTCCATACCGCCCACGATCAACCGTTTCAGGGGCAGTTCGGTGGCGATACGCATATACATATCCAGGTCGAGGGTGTTGTGGTGGGTGATGAAGGGGCGGGCGGCGGCACCGCCGGCGATGGTGTTCAGCACCGGGGTCTCCACCTCGATATAGCCCATGTTATCCAGATAGTTGCGCAAATGCTTGATGAATTTGGAGCGGATGATGAAATTCCGCTTGACCTCCGGGTTCACGATGAGGTCCACATACCGCTGACGGAACCGGGTGTCGGTGTCCTTCAGTCCGTGATACTTCTCCGGCAGGGGACGCAGGGACTTGCTCAGCAGTTTGATGGAGGTGGCGTGGATGGAGATCTCGCCCATCTTGGTGCGGAAAACCCAGCCGGTGAGACCGACGATATCGCCGATGTCCCATTTCTTGAACCCGGCATATTCCTCCTCGCCCACGTCGTTGCGGCTGACATACACCTGCATCCGCCCGGTGGCGTCGTGGAAGTCCACAAAACTGGCCTTGCCCATGATCCGGCGGTTCATCATACGGCCGGCCACCGACACCTGGATGGGCTGGGCAGGCTCAAAGCCCTGCCCCTCCTCCAGAGGACCGTTGGCGGCGATATAGGCGGCCTCGACCGCCTCGAATTCCTTGCGGATATCGGCGTTGTAAGCGGTTACATCATACTTGGTGATCTCATAGGGATTTTTGCCGGCCTCTTGCAGGGCGGTCAATTTATCCATACGCACCTTGACCAGTTCATTGACCTGCTGTTCGGTCATTGGTGCGGTCTCGGGGGTGTTGTTTTGCTGGCTCATAGGAGCACTTCCTTTCGGGATTACTTGCTGATTTCCAGCACGGTGTAGACGACGGTGGAGCCGTTGGGGAGGATGGCCTCGCCTTTTTCGCCCACCTTCAGACCCATCACGGCCTTGCCCACCGGGGACTCGTCAGAGATGCGGCCGGCAAAGGGATCCGCCTCGGTGGCGCCGGAGATGGTATAGGCATACTCTTTGCCGTTTGCCTCGATGCGGACCTTGGAGCCCACGTGGACGTGGTCGCCGGACATTTCGCTCTCGTCCAGGATGCGCACGTGTTTGAGCTGCTGCTCCAGTTCGGCAATGCGGGCCTCCAGCAGAGCCTGATCGTTTTTGGCCTCGTCGTATTCGCTGTTTTCGGACAGGTCGCCAAAACCACGGGCAACACGGATCTTTTCGGCGGCGTTGTCACGGCCTTCGGTCTTCAGATACTCCAGTTCCTCCTGCAGTTTCTTAAAGCCTTCGCTGGTCATAATGACTTCTTTCATTGTGGTCACTCACCTTTCGGGGTATTTGATGGCATACTGCCACCTATAATTCAACCCATATATTATACCATTATTTTAAAGGTTGTCAATAGTTTTGAAAGGGGGTATCCCACAAGTTTTCAAAACGCTGCCTCCCCAGACGCCACCCTCCCATTCCGTCAAACCCCGCACCCCCCTCAAAACACCCCTTGCATTTCGCCATAGATGTGCTATAATGGATAGGATTTGTATTTAATAAGAGAAAGGAATTCAACCTATGTCTACTGAACAGACCGGCTTTGCCGCTATGGGCTTAAGCGATGCCACCCTCCGGGCGGTGGAGGCGATGGGGTTTGCCACCCCCACCCCCATCCAGACCCGCACCATTCCGCTGGTGATGGAGGGGCGGGACGTCATCGCCAAGGCGCCCACCGGCACCGGCAAGACCTGTGCCTTTGGCATCCCGCTCATCGAGTGCCTGAATCCGGATATGAAGGATCTGCAGGCGCTGGTGCTGTGCCCCACCCGGGAACTGTGCGAGCAGATCACCGCCGACCTGCGGGCGCTGATCTGCTATAACCCCGCCATCCGTGTGGCCGCCATTTATGGCGGCGCCTCGATGAAGCGTCAGGTGGAGGCGCTGAAAAAGCATCCCCACATCGTGGTGGCCACCCCCGGCCGGTTGTTGGACCATATGAGCCGGGGCAACGTCTGGCTGGGCAACCTGTACACCGCCGTTTTGGACGAGGCGGACGAGATGCTGAAAATGGGCTTTATCAAGGATGTGCGCCGCATCCTCAATGCCACCCCCGGCGACACCCAGGTGGTGATGTTCTCCGCCACCATCTCCCGGGAGGTGATGGACGTGGCCTGGGAATACCAGCACGATGCGGTGGAGATCCAGGTGGCGTCCGAGGGGGACAGCCGCCCCAATATCCACCAGTATCTTATCCACTCCTCCGGCTCCAAGCGTCTGGAGGATATGCTGTCCATCATCCAGCAAGAGGACTATCACCGGGTGATGGTGTTTGCCAATATGAAGGTGTCGGTGAAGCAACTCACCGAGCGGATACAGAAGCGTCGTGGCTCGGTGGATTGCCTTCACGGCGATATGCCCCAGTCTTTGCGGAATAGGGTGATGCAGAAATTCCGGGACAACCAACTGGAGATGCTCATCTGCACCGATGTGGCGGCCCGTGGCATCGACGTGGAGGACGTAGAGGCGGTGTTCAACTACGACATTCCCGATGAAAACGAGTATTATCTCCACCGCATCGGCCGTACCGGCCGAGCCAAACGGCAGGGTGCCGCCTACACCTTTATGACCGAACAGGATAAATACCGCATCCGGGACATTCTCAAATACACCAGATCCGAGGCCACCCTGATGGCCTTTGACGAAGAGGGTTGTCTGCGCCCTGCCGCCGAATTGGAGACGGAAGAGGAGTCCTAATTATACCTTTATATAATATATAGGCCAAAAACCGTAATCAACACAACGAGGATCCTGAAACCGCTCAATGCGGTTTCGGGATTTTTTGCGTTTTGGGCGCTGGGGGAAATGGTAATTCTGTCGTTTCTGCATATTTTTGCGGTAAAAAGCATATTTTTTCAACAAATTTCTTCAAAAATCGCCTTTTCCGGGGCGTGGAGACCCCCAAAAGCGGGTTTTGGGCTCCTTTTTGGGTGACCAATTCGGCCTCTTGCACAAAATTTTCTCAAAAATCAAAAAACCGCATTTTCATTACCAATTATGTCAAAAAATGGTAATTTTAAGGGTAAAATCTTTGATTTTTTGCAAAAATGCCCGCTTTTTCTTCGCATAATTCATAAAAAAGTCCATTTTTCGTCCCTGGAGCTTGAGGAGGGTTTCCGGAAAAAACCGCTCCCCTCTTTGGGAGCCTTTGCGGTGGGAATTCCCCATTTCTTTGTGCAAAACCAACAAAAACACCCCCCTCTGTGTTGGTTGACAAGAACAAACTGTTGCGGGTATAATAACGCCAGTGTCCGATTTGACCCAATTTCCGCATCTGCGCCGCCATCACGAGATCAACAGGCGGCGCCACCGTGGGTTCGGTTCTCCCCGGCTGCCGGGGCTCGGTTGCATAAGTTTACGAAAAGGCAACCACACTATAACCGGGAAACCGGTTTCCGGAACCGCCACCGCAGAAAGGAAGACAATTATGGAACAAATTAAGAAGATAGCCGCCGCAGGTTTGCGGGGCATGCATCGGGTGGTGACCCACCGGGCCTTTGCGGCTGTGCTGATGGGCTGTGCCGCTGTGGCTTTGGCCGTGGGCATCTCCGCCAACTCCCACGTCATCACCGTCAACGACGGCGAGGACAGCCGGGTGGTGGTCACCGTTCACGACGACCCCTACCAGGTGCTGAATACCGCCGGCGTGGAATTGGAGGAGTACGACGCCATCTCCGTGAACGCTGAGGAGAGCACCATTGAGGTGGACCGTGCCCTGACCGTTGAGGTGCAGGCTGACGGCATCTCCACCCTGGTGCATATGACCGATGGCACCGTTAAGGAGGCTATCAAGAAGGCCGGCGTTACCGTGGGAAAGAGTGACGATGTCAACAAGAAACTGACCGCCGAGATCGAGGACGGTATGCTGATCACCATAGACCGGGTGGCCTATGACGAGTACACCGTTACTAAGTCCATTGATTATGAGGTGGTGTATAAGTACACCAGCATTCTGCGCCCCGGTCAGACCAAGGTGCAAACCTACGGCGAAGAGGGCGTGCGCACCATCACCTACCGTAAGACCATTGTCAACGGCAAGGTGACCGACACCCAGCAGATCAGCGATAAGGTGACCAAGAAACCGGTGAACAAGGTGATCCTGAAAGGCACCACTTTGGGCACCCCGCTGTCCAAGGCACCCTTTGATGTGGAACTGGACGAGGGCGGCCAGCCGGTCAATTATAAAAAGGTGCTGTCCGGCACCTGCACGGCCTATACCAGCGATGCCGGTGATTCCGGTTCCTGGACCGCAACCGGCAAGCGCACGGCGGTGGGTCTGGTGGCGGTGGATCCCAGTGTGATCCCCTACGGCACCAAGATGTGGATCACCTCTGCCGATGGCTCGGTGGTGTATGGCTATGCCATTGCTGCGGACACCGGCGGAGCCCTCCAGCGGGGTCAGGCGTTGGTGGACCTGTATATGGACACCTTGACCGAGTGCAACGCCTTCGGCCGTCGGAATATGAAAGTGTATATTCTGGAATAAGTGAA
>CAYSRL010000108.1:4296-4830 GCA_964433515.1 uncultured Ruminococcus sp. | reverse complement strand
ACTTGGCCAGCACGTCCTTGCGCATGGCGCGGACCGTCTCGCGGGCGATGATCTTGCCGCCGATGGCGGCCTGCACCGGCACCTCAAAGAGCTGGCGGGGGATGTTCTCCTTCAACTTTTCGCACATCTTACGGGCGCGGGCGTAGGCGTTGCCCGAGAAGAGGATAAAGGACAGGGCATCCACGATCTCGCCGTTGAGCAGGATGTCCAGTTTGACCAGATCGCTCTTGACATAGCCCTTCAGTTCATAGTCAAAACTGGCGTAACCCTTGGTGCGGGATTTCAGCGCATCAAAGAAATCGTACACGATCTCGTTGAGCGGCAGTTCGTAGTGAATGTCTACCCGGGTGGGGTCCAGGTATTTCATATCCTTAAACACACCCCGGCGCTCCTGGCACAGTTCCATAATGTTGCCCACGTAATCGTTGGGGGCGAAAATGTGCGCCTCGGCGATGGGCTCCTCCGCCATACTGATGGTGGCGGGGTCGGGATAGTTGGTGGGGTTGTCCACCATTATCACGCTGCCGTCCGACA
>CAYSRL010000108.1:0-4286 GCA_964433515.1 uncultured Ruminococcus sp. | reverse complement strand
AACGCTGGGGGCGGTGGTGATGAGATCCAGGTTGTATTCCCGCTCCAGCCGTTCCTGGATGATCTCCATATGGAGCAAGCCCAAGAATCCGCACCGGAATCCAAAGCCCAGCGCCACCGAGGTCTCCGGCTCAAAGGTCAGAGAGGCGTCGTTGAGTTGCAGGCGCTCCAGCGCCTCCCGCAGATCCTGATAATGGGCGCCGTCCGCCGGGAACACGCCGCAGAACACCATAGGGTTCACCTTGCGATAACCGGGGAGCGGCTGGGCGGCGGGTCTGTTCGCCAGGGTGATGGTGTCGCCCACCCGGGCGTCCCCCACCGTCTTGATGGAGGCGGCTAAATAACCCACCTGACCGGCTTTCAGTTCTTTGGCCGGCTCCAGACGGCCGGGGCGCATCACGCCCACCTCCACCACGTCGAAGGTGGCACCGGAGGCCATCATCTTGATGGTGTCGCCGGCCTTGACCACGCCGTCCATCACCCGGAAATACACGATAACGCCCCGATAACTGTCGTAATAACTGTCAAAGATCAGCGCCTGTAAGGGTTTCTCATCGTCGCCCTCCGGCGGGGGTAATTTCACGATGGCTTCCAGCACCTCGTCGATGCCGATGCCCGCCTTGGCGGAGATGTGGGGCGCCTCGGAGGCGTCGATGCCGATGATGTCCTCCACCTCGCCGGCAACCCGCTGGGGGTCGGCGGCGGGCAGATCGATCTTGTTGATGACCGGCAAGATCTCCAGCCCGTGCTCGGCGGCCAGATATGTGTTGGCCAGGGTCTGGGCCTCGACGCCCTGGCTGGCGTCCACCACCAGCAGGGCGCCCTCACAGGCGGCGAGAGAACGGCTCACCTCATAGTTAAAGTCCACGTGACCGGGGGTGTCGATGAGGTTGAGGGTGTATTCCTCCCCATCCTTCGCCTTGTATTGGAGGGTGACGGCGTGGGCCTTGATGGTGATGCCCCGCTCCCGCTCCAGGTCCATACTGTCCAGCAGCTGTTCCTCCATATCCCGCAGCGCCACGGTGTTGGTCTTTTCCAGCAGGCGGTCTGCCAGGGTGGATTTGCCGTGGTCGATGTGGGCGATGATGCAGAAATTGCGGATATGTTGTTTGATGTCCGCCATCGGTTGGCACCTCTTTCGTGATAGAGTGAGGAGTTAGGAGTGAGGAGTTAGGAGGGATATACGGAGGAAAAACGACCGCAGAAAAGAAAATCTCCTGCTTCCACGCACTCTTTCTCTTACAAATCAAGTCATTATACCATTTTTTCTCCCCTTTGACAAGCAAAAACCGTTGAAAAGTAAGCGGGATAATGGTAAAATAAGAGAAAAGAAGGCATTGTATAGGGCGTAGCCTCCCTCTCCGAGGGAGGTGGCATTTGCGAAGCAAATGACGGAGGGAGTTTTTTGATAAAAGACACCCTAGGGGAAACGGCTGTGCTGTCCCCCAAACTCCCCCAGTCACGGCTGCGCCGTGCCAGCCCCCTCGGTGAGGGGGCCTTCCCTCTGTTTGCACAAAGGAGGATTTTTATGGATTGGACCGAAGTATGCATTAAGGTGCCGGCTGTCACGGTGGACGAGGCGGCGGCTATCGCCAATATGGCGGTGCCCTATGGCATCTACATCGAGGATTACAGCGACCTGGAGCAGGGCGCCCGGGAGATCGCCCGCATCGACCTCATCGACGAGGATCTGCTGGCCAAAGAGCGGGACACCGCCCTCATTCACCTGTATATCTCCCCGGAGGACAACCCCGCCGAGGCGGTGGCGTTTTTGCAGGAGCGGTATACCGCCGTGGGCATTGCCCACCAGGTGGCGGCCCAGACGGTGAACGAGGAGGACTGGGCAAACAACTGGAAGAAATACTTTAAACCCCTGCCGGTGGGCAGAAAACTGCTGATCTGCCCCTCTTGGGAAACGGCGGACAACCCGGATAACCGGGCGGTGCTTTCCATCGACCCGGGTATGGCCTTCGGCACCGGCGGCCACGACACCACCCGGTTGGTGCTGGAAACGCTGGAAAACCACGTCACCCCCGGCTGTGAGTTTCTGGATATTGGCTGTGGCAGCGGTATTCTGTCTATTGCCGCCTGTCTGCTGGGCGCCGGGAGCGCCCTGGGCATCGATATCGACGCCCTGGCGGTAAAGACCGCCATCGAGAACGGTGAACTGAACGGTCTCACCGCCCCCAAGTACGAGATCCGTTTGGGGGATCTGGCGAAAGACGTTCACGGCACCTACCCGGTGATCGCCGCCAACATCGTGGCGGATGCCATCATTATGCTGTCCCCGGCGGTTCCCCGGTTGCTGGCTGAGGGGGGCGTGTATATCGTGTCCGGCATCATCGACACCAGAGAACAGGACGTGCTTGCCGCCTTAGACAAGTGCGGTTTCACCGTGACCGAGCGCCACGAGCAGGGCGGTTGGCTGTGCCTTGTTTGTAAAAAATGAGGAATGAGCAATGAAAAAGAGAGAAACGGAACGACTGGCTGTGAGGGTGCTGACCTATTTATCGCAACTGCCGGATGGCGCCGAATTGTCTACCTATGAGGCGGTAAAGCAGATTTATGAGGTCTCTCAACAGGAGACAAAGCAAGACGCCATAGATTTTGAAGACTGGTTCGCCATTCACGAGCATATTTGGGGAAAAGCCGGTATGTATGGACTTGAGTTGGATGACTCTAAGTACCACGATCAGGATGTTGGGTTGCCCCAGCATATCCCTTATGTGGTGACCCACAGATAGCCCCCCTCACAGAGGGTGCCGTTGTCCTATCCCACTTTTGGAGGTAAACTATGCCCCGATTTTTTATGAATTATACCCCGGCGGTGGGGGATGCTGTCACCGTTGAGGGCGCCGACGCCCGGCATATCGCCGGGTCGCTGCGGATGACCCCCGGTGAGACCCTCACCCTTTGCGACGGAAAGGGCACCGATTTTGGGTGCACCATCACCAACCTGGAGCGGGAGGCGGTCACCCTGCGGGTGGACACCGCCACCCCCACCACCGCCGAGCCGACCCTGGCGGTGACCCTGTATATGGGTCTGCCCAAGGGGGATAAGATGGAACTCATCATCCAGAAGGCGGTGGAATTGGGTGTCACCGCCGTGGTGCCGGTGGCTATGTCCCGGTGCGTTGTGAAACTGGACGGCAAAGACGCCGCCAAAAAGCAGGCTCGCTGGCAGAAGATCGCCCACGAGGCCGCCGGTCAGTCCGGCCGGGGTATTCTGCCGGCGGTGGAGACCCCGATCTCCTGGAAACAGGCTCTTGCCCGGTTCGAAAAAGAGAACACCCTCCTGTGCTATGAGGGGGGCGGACAGCCCATCGGGCAACTGGTTTCCCCGGCGGACACCGCCATCAGTCTGGTGGTGGGCCCGGAGGGGGGCTTTGACCCCGCCGAGGTGGAGGCGGTCATCAGCCGGGGCGGACGCATCGCCACCTTGGGCCCCCGGATCCTCCGGTGCGAGACCGCCCCTCTGGCGGCGCTGGCGGTGCTGATGGAGCGTTCCGGAAATATGGAGTGACTCTATACAATTCGTATAAAATCAACACAATTATACAAAAAGGCGGTGGATGGACACCGCCTTTTTGGTTGCAAAAAACCGCCTGTTGCCCCGGGAAATCGGTGATTTTTCATATAAAACCACCGCCTTTTTGGGTTTTTTACCCCCGAAAACTGGTAAAAAACTGAAAAATTCCGTGTTTCTAAAAATTTTTGTTGCATTTTTGAAACAAAGGTGCTAATATATTCTGTGCGTGATTACTATAAATGGATAGGAGGTGCCACTATGCCCAACATCAAATCCGCTAAAAAGCGTGTCAAGGTCATCGCTGTGAAGACTGCCCGTAACAAGGCTAACCGCACTGCCCTGAAGACCGAGATCAAGAAGGCCAACGCCGCCATCGCTTCCGGTGAGAACACCGTCGAGGCCGTTCGTGCCGCTCAGAAGAAGATCGATCAGGCTGTGGCTAAGGGTCTGCTGCACAAGAATACGGCTGCCCGCAAGAAGTCTGCCCTCGCTAAGAAGGTCAACGGCTAATTGTTATCACGAAAAGGAAAGGGTCTGTCCATCCGGACAGACCCTTTTGCTTTTGGGCCCAAACCCCGCACCAACCTTGGATGGAGCCGTAGGGATGGAGCCCCATCCGGTATGCGTTCAAACTAGCGGGAGGGCGCAGAGGCCCTCCCCTACGGAGCCGGTTTTGGTTTGTGGGTTTCCTGTGGGCGATTCGTGAATCGCCCCTACGACCACAAACAACCTTGTTGTAGGGAATGTATGGATGCGTT
>CAYSRL010000107.1:0-4833 GCA_964433515.1 uncultured Ruminococcus sp. | reverse complement strand
CAGTTGTTCTTTGAGGCTCTCGGCGGTGGTGCGGTGGATGGACAATTCGGCGGTGGCATCGTACATCTGCTGCTGCGCCTCGGCCAACTGCGTTTCCGCCACCTGTGCCCGTTGCCCGGCCTCCTGCGCCTTCGCAACAGCCTGGTTGGCCTGCTCCTGCAGGCTGTCCCGCTGGGCCACCGCCTCGGCGGCCTGCTGTTCCAGTGCGGTGCGCTCGGTGTTCCAGGCTCCGGTGATCTCGTCAATATATTGCAGAACGTCCTGCTTGTGGAATCCGCCCATAGCGGTGCGGAATATACCGTTTTGCGCCATACGGTCACGACCTCTCTGTGAGAATAGTCTGAAAAATAGCAATGCTACCCTATAATCTCTGTCATTATAACATACTATATATGGAAATGCAAAACAATTCCGTAAAAAAACAAAAAAATTACAAAAAGAAAAGACCTCCGCTTAAAACGGAGGTCATTCCATATCTGTTGAGTGAGCCTGTAAGCCGAGTTCTGTCGTGAACAGCCATCTATCTAGGCCGCCTGTTGCCAGACGGCTCAAGCCGCCCGTTGGAGCACATCGGGCCAATGTATCGCTCCGGTCGGCGTTGCTTCGGATAGGGTTTGCAGGGCCACATTGTCTCCAATGTGCCGGTGAGCTCTTACCTCGCCTTTCCACCCTTACCTATGGGCACCCGTGCCAGCACGGATTCAAGGCGGATGCCAAGCCATAGGCGGTATATCTCTGTTGCACTTTCCCTAGGGTCACCCCCGGCGGCCGTTAGCCGTTATCCTGCCCTGTGAAGCTCGGACTTTCCTCACACACGGTGGGTGTGCGCGGCTGTTCAGCTCACTCAGGCTATCAGTTTACCGCAAAAAGCGAAATTTGTCAACCGGTTTTAGGCGCAGACCCGGCGGTCTGCGGCCGCACGCCCCTTCTGGGCCAAAGCTTGCTCAAAGGCTTTCCGGCTTTCTGCCACCTGCCGCCGCCGTTGGTTGCGTGCCCGCTTGTTGCGGGCACGCAGAGCATCCCGATACAGCATCAGCGACCCACAGGAGAGGATCACCAACCGGAGCGCCACCAACGCCCCGGACAGCACCGGGGTCAGAGCCGGGTCAAACTGCAACACGGAAGACCCATCCAGCAGAGCCACCGCCAACGGCACCAAAGCCGCCTGCCGGGTGACGCCGAAATGGCCTTTCACCAGCATAAAAACCGCCAGCACAGCCAGCAGAATATCCAATGTAAATGCAAACATAATGCTTCCTCCTTTGAGAACAGAACAGTTGTTCCGAACAAGTGTTCTATATTCATTATACAGCCTTTTTCGAAAAAATCAAGTGTTTTTTACAAAAAAACGAAAAAATGTTCGTTTTTTCTGCGACGAACAGCCACCCCGCCGATAATCGCACCCCGCTTTCCACCGTGGTTGCCCTTGGCCCACCCTTGATTTCCCCTGCTGTGCTTTCAGTATACCGAAAGCATTGGGCTATAAACCGAACAATGCTCGCAAAAAGAGAAAGACCCATCGAAATTTCGCCGAGTTTTTGCGATTACTGCCGGGCGTGCTCCGACAGACCTTGCAATACGTCGTGGAGGGCGGCGGCCTGAACGCCTTCCGCCTCGGCACAGCGATCGAACAGGGCGGAGATGGCGGGGTCGGAGACCTCGTTGGCGTACAGTTTGTAGTCCCTGACCGCTTCCATAGAGTTTTGCCACGCCCGCAACACCCGGTCCCGGGTGGAAAAATGAATATCTTTATGAGGTTGCATCAAATCACTCCTTCGGCGCTAGTATGCCCAAAATCCCACAAAAAAACCAGGTTACTGTGAAAAAATCCCGCAACCCCCCGCACGACCCCAAATCCACACCGTAGGGGCGAACTGTGTTCGCCTGCGTAACCTCCTCCGTCAAAACCTGCGGTTTTGCCACCCTCTCGGGGAGGGTGCCTTTGTGTCGCCCACCCAAACGCAAAAAAACCGCCCCTGTTTGCACAGGGACGGTTTTCGGAAATCTGAAAAATTACTCCTCGACAGCCTCGGCGGTCTCCTCGGCGGGAGCCTCCACGGCCTCCTCGGCAACCTCGGCGGCCTCTTCCACAGCCTCCTCGGCGGGAGCCTCGGGCTCCAGCAGGGCACGGATGGACAGGCTGATGCGCTTGCGGTCATAGTCGACGGCGGTGATCTTCGCCTGGACCTCCTGACCGACGGTCAGCTCGTCCTGGGGCTTCTCCACACGGTGGTTGGCGATCTGGCTGATGTGGATCAGACCGTCGATACCGGGCAGGATCTGGGCAAAAGCACCGAAGGCGGTCATACCCACCACCTTGGCGGTGACGATGGACTCCACGGGATACTGAGCCTTGAAGATCTCCCAGGGATTGTCCTCGGACTTGCGATAGCCCAGAGAGATCTTACGCTTCTCGGGATCCAGAGCCTTGATGAAGACGGTGACGGTGTCGCCCACGTTCATCACCTCAGAGGGATGCTTGATGCGGCTCCAGGACATCTCGGAGATGTGAACCATACCGTCCACACCGCCCAGATCCACGAAAGCGCCGTAGCTGGTCAAAGACTTGACAGCGCCGGTATACTCCTGGCCGACCTCAGCCTGGGCCCAGAAGGCCTCCTCCTGCTCCTTGCGGGCGGCCTGAGCCACCAGACGGATGGAGCCGACGGCGTGACGGCGGCGGTCGTTGACCTCCAGGATCTTCAGCTGGACATCCTGACCCTTCAGGGGGGAGAGATCCTCCATACGGCCCACAGAAGCGTGGGAAGCGGGCACGAACACCCGGACGCCGTTGGTGACCACCAATACACCGCCCTTGATGACCTCGGTGACGGTGCCATCCAGGATGGCGCCCTCAGCCTCGGCATCCACGATCTTCTGCCAGCCCTTCAGCGCATCGACACGCTTCTTGGACAGCATGATGGTGCCTTCCTGATCGTTGGTGCGCATGATGAGCAGCAGCAGCTCGTCGCCCACCTTCACCAGGTCAGCGGGGTTGGCGTTGGGGTCGTTGGACAGCTCATCAGCGGGAATGTAGCCGGTCTGCTTACGGCCGATGACTTCGACCTGTACCTCGTTGGGCGCAATGCTAACGACCAGACCTCGGACTTTATCATCAGTCGGGTTCTGCAGAGTAGCGTCGACAGCGGCGGCAAACTCTTCAGAGCTCATCTCCTCATAGTTTTTTTCCAGGACTTCATTGTTGTTGACGATTTCGGACATTGTTGTGTGTACCTCCTTTATAATATCGGCTGGCGTGGATGCTCCGGCGGTCAGACCGACCGTCATACCGGGGGCAAACCGGTCACGGGGCAACTCGTCTGCGGTCTCGACCCATAGGGTGGGGCAACAGGCGGCGCACACGTCACGCAGTTTGGCGGTATTGGAACTCTCCCGTCCACCGACAATAACTACCAGATCGCATTTTTGTGCGAGCGAAACGGCTTCTTCTTGCCGTTTTGCAGTAGCACTGCATATTGTATCAAAAATTTTGAGGTTTGTACAGAGTTTTTTTGCTTTTTTCTCACATTTTTTCCAGATATTTTTGTTAAAGGTGGTTTGGACCACCATAATGCAGGGGCTTCCGCTCAGTTCCGGGTGCTGGGAAAAGACCGTTTCCAGTTCCTCCTCCGACCGGAAGATGTGCACCGGGCCGGTGGCGTGCCCCCGGATCCCCAGCACCTCCGGGTGGTCCGGGTTGCCGGCGATGAGCACGGTGGCACCGTCGGCGGAATAGGTGGCGACGATGCGGTGTATCTTGGCCACAAAGGGGCAGGTGGCATCGCAATGGCGGATGCCCTGCTCCCGGATGGTGTCGTAGACGCTTTGAGGAACCCCGTGGGAACGGATGACCAGGACGCTGTCTGCGGGGGCGTCGGCAGGGTCAGACACGATCTGTACCCCTCGCCGGGTCAGTTCCTCCACCACTTGGGGGTTGTGGATGATGGGCCCCAGCGTGCAGACCGGCTCCCCGGCATCCAACAGTTCGTATACCCGGTTCACCGCTTGGTTGACACCGAAACAGAAACCGGCGCTTTCGGCTAAATAGACAGGCATCGTGACATCCCCTTACTCGGCCAATTTTTGCATCACAACGGCTTTGATGCGTGCCACCGACTGCTCCAGCGTGTTGCCGCTGGTGTCCACCGCCACGGCATCCTCTGCCTGTTTAAGGGGGGCGATGGCCCGGTGGCTGTCGTCGTGATCCCGCTTGATCATATCCGCCAGCACCTCTTCATAGGTGGCGGGGTCGCCCTTTTCCTGCAACTCGGCAAACCGGCGGGCGGCCCGGGCCTCGGGGCTGGCGGTGAGAAAGATCTTCACCTTGGCATCCGGCAGGATGACGGTGCCGATGTCCCGGCCGTCCATCACCACGTTGTTTTTGGCGGCGATGTCCCGCTGGGTGGCCAGCAGGAATGCCCGCACCGCCGGGATGGCGGACACGGCAGAGGCGGCCATAGAGATGGCGGGGGTGCGGATAACGTCCGACACGTCGTCACCGTTCACAAACACCCGCTGAACCCCCTCCACGTATTTCAGTTCCACCGTCAGCCCTTCCAGGGCGGCGGTGACGCCGGCGGCGTCGTCGGAGGGGATGCCCAGACTCTGGGTGTGGTATCCCACCGCCCGGTAGAGGGCGCCGGTGTCCACATAGATCAGTTCCAACTCTTTGGCAAGGATCTTGGCGATGGTGCTTTTGCCCGCACCGGCGGGACCGTCAATAGCGATAGCGTAGTTCATAACGTATTCCTCTCTCATATAGCGTTACCGGCAGCCATTCCGGTGGAGAAAGCGATCTGCAGGTTGAAGCCGCCGGTATAGGCGTCCACATCC
>CAYSRL010000106.1:0-4837 GCA_964433515.1 uncultured Ruminococcus sp. | reverse complement strand
TCTGGTCAAACTGGACATCCTGCTCAACGGCGAGATGGTGGACGCCCTGTCCTTTATCCTCTTCTCCGGCAACGCCTATACCCGGGCCCGGAAAATGTGCGAAAAACTAAAGGACAACATCCCCCGCCAACTGTTTGAGGTGCCGGTGCAGGCCGCCATCGGCGGCAAGGTGATCGCCCGGGAGACCGTCCGGGCTATGCGGAAGGACGTGCTGGCCAAGTGCTATGGCGGCGATATCACCCGTAAGAAGAAACTGCTGGAGAAGCAGAAAGAGGGCAAAAAGCGGATGCGCCAACTGGGCAGCGTAGAGGTGCCCCAGGAGGCCTTTATGGCGGTGCTGAAACTGGATGATGAATGATGAAGCCGTGAAAACCCCACCAAATCGGTGGGGTTTTTATTACATTCCTTATTTTTAGATTGAAAACGAATATTCATTCTTGTTTAAGCTATAATGTTATTAAATTTGCTTGACAAAAACGATTTCTTGCTATAAAATATTGTTATGTTAGTTAAATCTATGCGTTTTAACTAACATAATGCAAATATATCATCGTTTATTCTTTCTCTAAAGGAGTATTGACGACTATGAGTTATGTATTGCTTTCTCATCTGTATTATAAAGATCAAAATGAATATCAATCTCTGTATGAAAAAAGAATGTCTGCCGAAACGACCTGTGTTTTGCCCATAAAAATTGGAGAGAATTCTGCCTTTTACTGTTTATGCCCTGAAATTTTTGATATCAGCTTAAAAATAATGCAATTAGACAAAGCCATTGCAGATATAAAAAGAATTCTTCCCGAAGCAGCGTTGATTCAATTCACGAAAAAATGTTTGATTGATGAAATCAAACTCACCAACGACATTGAAGGGGTTTACAGCACAAGAAAAGAACTGTCCTCTGTCTTAAACGAGATGAACACCAAAGGGGAAAAGAAACGTTTCTATGGGCTACTAAACAAATACAGTATGTTGATCAGCGGTGATGAATTCCCCTTAAACACATCCACAGATATTCGGGAAATATACAATGATCTTGTACTAAAAGAGGTCGTGGAGGATTGCCCGGACAACGCTCCTGATGGAGAGATCTTTAGAAAAGATATGGCGGAAGTCACTACTCCTACGCAAAAAGTCATACACAAGGGTGCCTATCCCGAAACCAAGATCATTCAGCTTATGGAGCAGTCCCTTAATATTTTGAACCAAAAGGAAATACCGATATTAATTCGTATCTCTATTTTTCATTATTTATTTGGGTATATCCATCCGTTTTACGACGGAAATGGCAGAACTTCTCGGTTTATAAGCAGTTATCTTCTGTCAAAAGAATTTGAATCTTTGATCGGATTCCGTATCTCTTACACGATAAAAGCGCACATCAAGCATTATTACGATGCTTTCAGAGAATGTAATAACGAAATTAATTTAGGAGATCTGACGCCTTTCATTATTATGTTTCTCAACATCATTCTTGAGTCTTTTCAAAACCTTTACGAGGCCTTAGAAAAAAGAAGAAATCTATTGTTTAAATATCTGGAAATTTTAGAAAAAGATGATACTTTCCCACAGGATGTGAAACAATTTGCTTTTATCTTAATACAAGCATCTTTGTTTTCCGATGAAGGAATTACAAAAAAAGAATTGTGCACGGAGTTAAATATCAGTTTTTCGACGGTCGATAAAAGATTGGCAAAATTAAGAAACCTAAATATGCTTATTGAAGACAAGAGTAACAAAACGGTAAAGTATTTAATCGATCTAAACAAGTTGTCGTAACTTTTTAGTTCATAAAATATCCGGAGCAACCGATGGTTGCTCCGGCGTTTTGTTTTTTATAACTCCCTCAGTCCTAAACTCCTAACTCCCTCATTCCTAATTCCTCACTCTTTATTTCCCCACACAGAAATTGGCAAACACCTGATCCACCACCGCCTCGGTGGCACGCTCGCCGGTGAGTTCCAGAATGGCGTTGAGGGCGCCGTCCACGCTGACACTCACCGCATCCAGGGTCAGGCCGCTCTCCAACGCCGTCTGCGCCTCCTCTAAACAGCACAGCGCCGTGGCGGCGCACTGCCGTTGCCGCTCGGTGGTCAACACCGGCTGGGCGGCGTCCAGCCGCCCCACGCCGGTGGCCTCTGCCACGGCGGCGGTGAGCGCCTCCACGCCCTCACCCTCCTTCGCCGACAGGGTCACCACCCACCGGAACCGCTCCCGGAACCAGTCCGTGTCGGACTGCAGGGGCTTGTCCGCCTTGTTCACAATGGCGATGGCATGGCGCCCGGAAAGGGTCCCCGCCAGGGTTTTGTCTTCTTCGCTCAGCGGCACAGAGCCGTCAAACACCGCCAGCACCAGCGCCGCCTGTTCCATTCTCTGCCGGGCCAGGTCCACACCCACCGATTCCACCGTGTCGCCGGTGTCCCGGATGCCGGCGGTGTCCGCCAGCCGCAGGGTGACCTCACCCAGCCGCACCGTTTCCTCCACCACGTCCCGGGTGGTGCCGGCGATCTCCGTGACGATGCTCCTCTGACAGCCGGACAGACAGTTCATTAGGGTGGATTTGCCCACGTTGGGACTGCCCACGATGGCGGTGTCCACCCCCTCCCGGAGCACCCGCCCCGCATCAAAGGTGGCAAGCAGCCCCCGGAGGGCATCCAACGCCCCGGTGACGGTGGCCGACAGCACTTCCGGGGTCAGTTCCGGGATGTCCTCGTCGGGATAGTCGATGTATGCGCCAAACTGGGCCGCCACGGTGAGCAGGGACTCTTTCACCGCCGTCAGACGGCGGAATACCGCCCCATCCCGGGCGGCCAAAGCGGTGGTGGCCGCCAGTTTGCCGTCGGCGGCGATGAGATCCATCACGCTCTCCGCCTGGGTCAGATCCATTTTGCCGTTCAGGAACGCCCGGCGGGTGAACTCGCCCGGTCCGGCAGGCACAGCCCCGGCATCCAGACAGGCCCGGAGCACCCGCCGAAGCAGATACCGCCCGCCGTGGCAGGACAGTTCCGCCACATCCTCGCCGGTATAACTGTGGGGCGCCCGGAAACAGAGCAGAACGCACTCGTCCACGTCCCCCTCGGCATCAAAGACCCGGCCGTAAGCGGCGGTATAGCCGGGGAGGTTGTCCGCCGTTTTGCGGGGGTCAGCCGGGCGGAATACCCGCCCGGCCACCGCCAGGGCATCCGGCCCGGACAGGCGCACCACACCCAGCCCGGCAGAACCGGACGGGGTGGAGATGGCCACGATCGTGTTGTTCATAAGAGGTACCTCCTTGGAAAACTCCAAAGGCAAAGGACTCCATTTCTTTGCCTCCCCTGACAAGGGGAGGTGTCTGTGGCGTCAGCCACAGACGGAGGGGCCGTCGTTCTCTCCCCCAGTCCTCGCTTTGCTCGGACAGCCCCCTCGTCAGAGGGGGCCGTTCCGTCTGGCATCTTTCCCTCTCATTTTACCCAACAACATCCCATTTGTCAATCCAACAACCGGGCCAGGGTCTTTGCCAGGATCTGACCGGAATACACCGCCTCCTCCACCGTGTTGCCCTCGGCGCCCACCTCCACCAGCAACCATCCGGGGGACAAATGCTGATTATACCGGCTGGCAACCGTGTTCAGGGGGCGCATCAGGTCGGGGCTCACCTCATCCAGCGCCGCCTGCAACTGGGTGGCCAAGGTGAGGTTTTTCTGCCAGTTGGGGTGGGGGAGATCGTCGGTGGTCACCACGCCGGTGATCAGCATCATCTGGGCGGCCTTTTTGCCGTCCACGGTGGCGGTGGGTTTCACCACCGCCCCATCCTCCAGCACCGCATCCCGGTGGATGTCCAGCACCACCCGGATGGAGGGGTATCGTTCCAGAATTTCCTGAGCGGTGGCGGCGGATCGGGTATAGGCCCCGGTATACTGGGGGCTGTCGTGGATGGTGGTGTCGTGGATGGCGGTGATGCCCGCCGCCTCCAGGGTCAGGCGGATGGCCTCGCCCACCGCACAGACGTTTTTGGTGTTATCCTTCGTCCGGTCTCGGTCGCCGGCGTTGTAATAGCCGGCATCATAGGTCATATAGCCCTCGGTGGTGTGGGTGTGGAGTATCAGCACCTGCGGGTCTTTGGTGTTCCCAAAGCGGAAGGGCAGGTCTTTTTCGAGGAACGAGGCGATGTCCACGGATATGCCCGACCGGTTGACGGTGGCGATGCCGGATTTGAGCCGGTCGCCGGTGGTCAGTTTCCGGGTGAGGATATCCCCGCCGTTCCCCTTGTTGCCCGGCGGTGTGATAGCGGTGAACACCGGTGCGGTCACCGACGCCGCCACCGGCAGATCCACCTGGGTGGAATCCTCCCGGGTGTCGGTGAGGGGGGTCTCGTCCAGGGAGCCCGGCTGGGACAGAGCCGGGTCAAACAGGTGGCTGTCCAACAGCCGCACCGATTCCTCCGGCTGGCGCAGTCCCGCCGCCAGACAGGCGGCATCCCCGCTCAGCCGCTCCCAATCCACCGGCAGGGACACCACCGCCAGCACCCCTGCCGCCGCCAAGGCCCGCCGGAACCATTTCTGTTTGCGTTGTTTCTTGTTCATACCATCACCTATAAGGATGTATATGAAAGGGAGGGAGGAGTTATGAGTGAAGAGTTAGGAGTTAGGAATGTGGCTAAGTTGGTGCGAAACCGTAGGGGCGATTCACGAATCGCCCGCAAGATTGGTGCGGGGTTTTGCGGGTCGTGGAGGCGGGTCTCCTGTCCCGGAATGCATAAATGCATTCCCTACAATGGGTTGGGCAGGGTGGTGGGAAGATTTCTTGCCTCCCCTTGTCAGGGGAGGTGGGTTTTTGCGTAGCAAAAACTCGGAGGGGT
>CAYSRL010000105.1:0-4887 GCA_964433515.1 uncultured Ruminococcus sp. | reverse complement strand
CGATGAGTCGCAATCAACCAACAGAAAGGGTGACCGTTTATGGCCGCTAAGACCAAGAAAACTACCGAGGTAAACACTGACCGTACCGAACGGCAAAAAGCACTGGATATGGCGCTGGCCCAGATCGAGAAGCAATACGGAAAAGGTTCCGTGATGCGTCTGGGCGAGAACATCAAGATGAATGTGGATGCTGTCCCCACCGGGTCGATGGCGTTGGATGCCGCTTTGGGCATCGGCGGTCTGCCCCGGGGACGTATCATTGAGGTATACGGCCCGGAGGCCTCCGGTAAGACCACGTTGGCGCTCCACGCCGTGGCGGAATGCCAGAAAAAGGGTGGCGAAGCGGCCTTTATCGACGTGGAGCACGCTCTGGACCCGGTGTATGCCCGGGCTCTGGGCGTGGATGTGGATTCCCTGTTGGTGTCCCAGCCGGACACCGGCGAGCAGGCGCTGGAGATCATGGAGGCGCTGATCCGTTCCGGTGCGGTGGATATTGTGGTTCTGGACTCGGTGGCGGCGTTGGTGCCCCGTGCCGAGATCGAGGGCGAGATGGGCGACGCCCACGTGGGGCTTCAGGCCCGTTTGATGTCCCAGGCTATGCGGAAGTTGGCGCCGGCGGTGTCCAAGTCCAACTGTATTGCCCTGTTTATCAACCAGTTGCGCCTTAAGGTGGGCATCGTCTACGGAAACCCCGAGGTGACCAGCGGCGGTAACGCCCTGAAATATTACGCCTCGGTGCGTCTGGATGTGCGCCGCACCGAGACCCTCAAAAACGGTGCCGACGCTGTGGGCGCCCACACCCGGGTCAAGGTGGTTAAGAATAAGTTGGCTCCTCCCTTCAAACAGGCGGAGTTTGATATTCTGTACGGTCTGGGTATCTCCAAAGAGAGCGAATTGCTGGATCTGGCGGTGAAACTGGACATCATCGAAAAGTCCGGTTCTTGGTTCGGCTATAAGGGCGAACGGCTGGCACAGGGTCGTGACAACGTGCGGGATTACCTCAAAGAGCATCCCGACCTGTCCGCCGAGATCGAGGCACAGGTGCGGGAAAATATGCACAAATTGGTGCCCGGTGCCCGTCCGTCGGTGACGGCGGCTCCTCCGGCTCCGGTGGAGATCCCCCTGGCGGCGGCCCCTCAGGTGACCAGCACGGCGGCCAAGGCGCAGATCGATATTGTTGTGGATGACTAATATACAGACAAAGGCAGGAGAGCCCTCTCCTGCCTGTTTGTGTTTTTGTGGGTGACGCTATGAAAATTCTGGAAACGGCCATACGCCGCCGCCGTCTGTATTTGTTGCGGTTGGAGGATGGGCGGGAACTGGCGGTGGACCGGCAGACCTTTGATGAGTCCCCCTATCGGGTGGATGGCGACATCACGGAAGACCAGTTGGAGGCGCTTTTGCAGACCTCCCAATACAACCGGGCCCGGGAGCGGGCGCTGTACCTGTTGGGTCTCCGGGACTATGCCTGCGGGGAGCTGGAACAAAAACTCCATACCGAGGCCACCCCGGAGATTGCGGCGGCGGTGGTGAGCCGCCTGCAGGAAGTGGGGCTTCTCAACGATGAACAATACGCCCGCCGGATGGCCGGGCATTTGCGGGAGTATAAACAATACCCCCACCGCCGGGTGGTGCAGGAGTTGTGCCGCCGGGGGGTGGCCCCGGACGTTGCCCGGGAGGCGGCGGATTCTCTGGAGGGGGACGATTTTCAACAGGCACTTGCGCTTTTGAAAAAGAAGTATTATAATAAGTTGAACGACCCCGATGACCGTCGGCGGGTGACCGCCGCACTGGCTCGCCGTGGGTTTACATACACCGTCATCCGCCGGGCTATGGAAGAACTCAGTCCGGGGACGGAGAACAGCGAGGAGAATGACCAATGGCTGTAAAAGTAGGGATGGTGTCCCTGGGATGCCCCAAAAACCAAATGGATGCCGAACTGATGTTGGCAAAACTGGAGGCGGCCGGCTTTGAGATCACCGCCGAGAGCGGGCTGGCTCAGGTGGTTATCGTGAACACCTGCGGATTCATTGAGGATGCCAAGCAGGAGTCCATCGACAACATTCTGGAGTTTGCTCAACTGAAAAAGGAAAAACAGATACAAAAGATCATTGTCACCGGTTGCTTGGCCCAGCGCTATCAACAGGAACTGGCACAGGAGATACCGGAATGCGATGGGGTCATCGGCCTGGGCGCCAACGAGGATATCGTTCAGGTGGTCAACCGGGTTATGGCGGGCGAGACCGTCCGGGAGTTCCCCTCTCGGGATAACTGGTGTCTGGATGGCGACCGCCTTCAGACCACCCCCCATTTCTTCGCCTATCTGCGGATTGCGGACGGCTGTGACAACCGGTGCACCTACTGCGCCATCCCCGGTGTCCGGGGCGGTCTGCGCAGCCGTACCATGGAGAACGTGGTGGCAGAGGCCCAAAAACTGGTGGCAAACGGCGTCCGGGAACTGGTGTTGGTTGCCCAGGACACCACCGTCTACGGACAGGATCTGTATGGCGAGAGTCGGTTGCCCCAACTGCTCACCGAACTGTGCAAGATCGAGGATCTCAAATGGATCCGCCTGCTTTATTGCTACCCGGAGCACATCACCGACGGCCTGCTTGACGTGATGGCGGCGGAGGAAAAGGTGCTCCCCTATATGGATATTCCCCTCCAGCACGCCGCCGGCGGGGTGTTGAAGAGAATGAACCGTCCCGGAAACCGGGAGACGCTCACCGCCCTCATCCGCCGGATCCGGGAAAAGGTGCCGGGCATCACCCTGCGCACCACCGTGATGGTGGGTTTCCCCGGCGAGACCGAGGCGGAGTTTGAGGAACTGTGCGAGTTTATCGGAGAGGCCCGTTTCCAGCGTTTGGGCTGTTTCGCCTTCTCCCCGGAGGAGGACACCCCCGCTTATAACCTGCCCGATCAAGTTCCCGACGAGATAAAATTCCGTCGCCGGGATATCGTGATGGAGGAGCAGAGCCGGATTGCGGACGCCTATAATGAGCAAATGATCGGCAAAACCGTCACCGTTTTGGTGGAGAGTTTTGATAAATACGCCGAGTGCTGGTTTGGCCGCACCGAGGGGGACGCCCCCGACATAGACGGCAAGGTGTTCTTTATGGCCACCCGCCGGATCCAACCCGGCGATCTGATTTCTGTGACCGTGACCGATACGATGGACTGGGATTTGATAGGAGAGATGAACGAATGAATTTGCCCAACAAACTGACCTTGGCTCGTTGCCTTATGACCCCTGTGTTTTTGGCGCTGTTGCTGGCACGCTTTCCCTATCATTACGGGGCGGCGCTGCTGGTGTTTATTATCGCTTCGCTGACCGACTATTTTGACGGCAAGATCGCCCGCCGTGACGGACTGATCACCAACCTGGGCAAATTCCTCGACCCCTTGGCGGACAAGGCGCTGACCACCGCCGCTTACATCGGTTTTGTGCAGGTGGTTTACAGCAACAGCATCCCCTGGGCGGTGTTTTTGATTCTGGCCCGGGAGTTTGCGGTGACCTCGGTGCGCCTGATGGCGGCCAAAGACGGCGTTGTGGTGGCGGCCTCCTTTGCCGGCAAACTGAAGACCGTGATGCAGATGGTGGCCATCATCTATATGCTGACCTTCCTGCAAGCGATGCAGATCCCCTTCTTCCACGACCTGCCCGGCCTCAACCGGTGGGGCGGATATTTCGGTATGCTGCTGATCTGGATCTCTGCGGCGGCGACGGTGGTGTCCGGCGTTCAGTACGTGTGGCAGTTGCGCCATTATTTCAAAGAAAGTTAAAAAAACAGTAGACAAATTTCGAAATCCGTATATAATGTTAGTATACGAATCACTGAAAAGCGATGGATGGGAGAAGTACCCGGACACGACGGCACAGAGAGGGGTTGCCTTTGGCTGTAAGCACCCTGTCGTACGACCCGGCGAAATGCGCCCATCCGCTCCGTCGGGGAACGGTGTATCCCAGTATCCGGCGGCGGTGGCCCCCGTTAGCGGGCGGGGCTCTGTTGGGAGCCTATGGAGTGAATGACGGAGTGGAACCGTGAGTGTATGCTCACCTCCGTTACCCCGGATGGGGTAACGGAGGTGTTTTTTTATTTTAGGAAAGGGGTTTGCCTATGTTTAACCGCCTTCGTGAAGACATCGCCACCATCCGGGACCGGGACCCGGCTTCCCGATCCAATTTTGAGGCGTGGGCGCTGTATAACGGCTATAAAGCCTTGCGCTCACACCGGTTGGCCAACTGGCTGTATCGTCACCGGCTGTTTTTCCTGGCACGGTGGGTGAGCCAGCGGTGCGTCCGCCGCACCGGCATTGAGATCCATCCCGCCGCCACCATCGGACGCCGGTTTTTCATCGACCACGGCACCGGTGTGGTGATCGGCGAGACCACCGAGATCGGTGACGACTGCACCATCTACCAGGGGGTGACCCTGGGCGGTACCGGTAAGGATACCGGCAAACGCCACCCCACCTTGGGCCATCACGTGATGGTGGGCTCCGGCGCCAAAGTGCTGGGCCCCATCACCATCGGCAACCATGTGCGTATCGCCGCCGGTGCGGTGGTGCTCACCGACATCCCGGACAACTGCACCGCCGTGGGCATCCCGGCCCGGGTGGTTCGCCGTGACGGCGAAAAGGTGCAGGACCTGGATCAGATCCACATCCCCGACCCGGTGGCGCAACAGATCCGCCGGCTGGAGGAACGCATTGAACAGTTGGAAAAGCAGAATTAAAGCATAAGGAGGACAAAACTATGCGTGTATACAATACGATGACTAGGCAAAAAGAGGAGTTCATCCCCATTGAAGAGGGAAAGGTGCGGCTGTATGCCTGCGGCCCCACCGTCTATAACTTCATCCACATCGGTAACGCCCGTCCGCTGTG
>CAYSRL010000104.1:0-4948 GCA_964433515.1 uncultured Ruminococcus sp. | reverse complement strand
TAAGGGCGAATATACTCTATCACTTCCTCTTGCACCCCCACGGCTTTTCTGCTATACTACCCCCAAGGCGGTGATTTGATGAAAAAAGCCCGAATCGTATATGCCTCTGTTTTTTGTGCGCTCCTTTTGGCGGAAATAGGTATCGGACTGTATGTTCACGATGCATTTGTCCGCCCCTACGTCGGCGACGTTCTGGTAACCATACTCCTTTGCAGTTTGTGCAGAACCGTCATTCCAAAGGGCGTAAAGGCGTTGCCGCTTTACGTTTTTGCTTTTGCAACGTTCGTAGAAGTGACGCAATATTTTGGACTTGTAACCCTGCTGGGATGGGAGAACAACCAATTGCTTGCCTCCATTATCGGAACGACCTTTTCCTTTCTGGATCTGGTTTGTTATGGCGTGGGGTGCCTCACCTTTTGGCTTGCGGAAAAAGCGACCCTTTCTTTTTTGAAGCATCGTCATAATGGCTCGTGACAGCCGGCAAAACACCAACCCCTCCGGTTGGTGTTTTCTTTTCCCACATTTTCCCACCCATAATCCCCTTGTTTCCGCACACGCTACTACCAGTCGCAGCGGACAGGGTCCGGTTGCGGCATACCGCACCGGACGGCTCGTTTCAGGTGGGATGGCGAGGGCTCATCCCGGAGCACAAACGACTCTCTCGGTGCAGATATAGGGGTCGACGATCGACCCTGCCGCCCCGGTGTTTCCCGCTTTACCGCAGGGAAATGCTGGGGCGGCTTGATTTTTTTGCGTGACTGTGCTATACTGGCTGTGATTTCGCCTGAAAGGATGACGGCTATGGAGCGTATTGCCAGTTTTTGCATCAATCACGACACCCTTGTCCCCGGTATGTATCTGTCCCGGGTGGATGGGGATGTGTATACGTACGATGTGCGGTTTGTCCGCCCCAACACCCCGCCGTATCTGCCCACCGGAGCGATGCACACCATCGAGCATCTGGTGGCCACCTATGTCCGCAACAGCGACTGCAAGGATGGCATTATCTATTTCGGGCCGATGGGCTGCCGCACCGGTTTCTATTTTCTCACCCGGGGTCTGTCCCACGGCGACGCCATCCGCCTGATGGCAGAGGCGATGGCCTTCACCGCCGGCTATGAGGGGGAGATCCCCGGTGCCTCGGCGGTGGAATGCGGCAACTGGCAGGATCACGACCTGGCCGGTGCCCGGCAGTGGGCGGCGGCGATGGTGCCGGTGCTTGAGGGCTATACCGAGGATCGGCTGACCTATCCCGAATAATCTGGGTTTTACTCTACCTATCGAGGTGACTTTATGACTTTTCTGAAATCGCTTGCCCGGTTTTTCACCGCCTTTTACCGCTACCATTATTGGCTGGGCGTCTGGGCTATCCGTAAGTGGAACCGATTCGGCCGGTGGTTCGGGCGGGTGACCGCTCCTGCCCGCCGCCGGGTGCGGTATCATTGGACCCGCCGGGTGAAGTGGCCGGTGCACCGGTTTGCCCGCAAACAGCGGAATCTCCGTCGGCGCACCGCCGCCGGATTCCGGTTTATCGGTCGTCAGGCGCTGAAAAACCCCTTCTCCATCATCCCCAACTTTTTCAAATTGTTTGTGGGCGCCATCGACCATTATTGGGAGGAGTTGGCCGCCCTGGGGCGGCTCTTGGCCCCCGGTTTGGCGGGTGTGGTGCTGGCGCTGACGGTGGTGGCGTGGGTCAACGCTCCCTATCGGTTAAATCTCACCTATCAGGGCGAAGATCTGGGCACCGTGACCAACTCTTCGGTATACGATGCCGGCGCCGCTCTGGCCCGTGACCGGGTCATCAACGAGGACAATTCCTTTTCGGTGGACGCCGTTCCCACCTATACGATCACGGTGCAGGGGTGGAAGACCTCCCTCACCGAGGAGCAGGTGTGCGACGGCATCCTGCGCACCGCCGGCGACTCCATCGCCGAGGCCTGCGGCCTGTATGTGGACGGCAAATTCATCGGCGCTATGGAATCCGAAACGGCGCTGAACGACCTGCTGGAGGAACTCAAAGACGGCCACTATGACAAGGATGATAAAAACCAGCGGGCAGAGTTTGTCCAAGAGGTGACCACCACCGAGGGACTGTATCCCATCTCGGCCGTGCGGGATAAGAGCACGATCAAAAAGAAACTCACCGCCCAGACGGTGAAGGAAATGGTATACACCGTCCAGGCGGGGGACGTGCTGGGCACCATTGCCGAGCAGTTTGACCTGACCGTCTCCCAGTTGCGGGAACTGAACCCGGCGGTGGCCGACACCGATTATATTAACATCGGGGACAAGCTGACGGTCCAGCGGCCTCAGACCTTCCTGCAGGTGAAGGTGGTCAAAACGGTGCAGTATACCGAAACCATCGACTACAAGACCAAGACGGTGTATCGGGACGACAAACCCAGCACGTATAGCAAAGTTATAACCGCCGGACAGGAGGGTAAACGGGAGGTCATCGCCGAGGATACCTATGTGGACGGCCTTAAGACCGAACGCAAGATCATCAAACGGACCGTCACCAAAGAGGCGGTCACCAAGGTGATGGAGGTGGGCACGCAAAAGGTGGTCAACTCCGACGGCGCCGTTATCCAACAGGGAGACGGCGTGTCCCTGGGCAGTATGACCTGGCCGGTTCCCATCTGCCACAACGTCTACCAGGGCTATCACCGGGGACATCTGGCCATCGACATCAGTTCCGGCCCGGTTCCGGTGTTTAATGCGTCCTGCCTGGCGGCGGATGGCGGCACCGTGCTGTATGCCGGCTGGTATTACGGCTATGGCAAATACGTCAAGATCCAGCACGCCAACGGTCTGGTGACCACCTATGCCCACCTGAACACCATCAGTGTGGTGGCGGGACAGAAGGTGTCCCGGGGCCAGCAGATCGGCCGTGTGGGCAACACCGGTAATTCCACCGGCCCCCACCTGCATTTCGAGGTCATTAAGAACGGTGTCCGGGTGAACCCGCTCAATTATGTGACGCCCTAACCGAAAAGCCGAGCAGTTGTCAGTTGTCAAACTGCTCGGCTTTTTTGCGCACAAAACCGCACAAAAGATACGTGGTTGGCTGAAACCGGTGCGGCGGGTGCGGCGGATCTTGGCGTGGGGAAAAGACCGGGGCATCGTCGGATTTTTCGAGGGGTTGCAATTTCCGGAAAAATAAGGTACAATGATTCTATACGTGTCCCGTTCCTATTCCAAAGGAGGTGGCAGAATGGCCTCACAAACAGGATTTTCCCGGCTGTGTTCCGGGTTTTACCGCTACCATTATTGGCTGGGCGCCCGGGCGATCCGCAAATGGGCGCAGTTCGGCCGATGGTTTGGGCGGGTGACCGCCCCGGCACGGCGTACCGTGCGGTATCATTGGACCCGCCGGGTGAAGTGGCCGATCCACCGCTTTTTCCGCAAACAGCGGAATCTGCGTCAGCACACCCGGGTGGCGCTGAAGTTTTTGTGGCGCCGGACAAAGGAGAGACCGACCTCCGCCATCCCCACCTTTTTCCATTTGTGCGTGAGCGCTATCGACCATTATTGGGACGAGTTGACCGCCCTGGGGCGGTTTTTGGCCCCCGGTTTGGCGGGGGTGGTGCTGGCGCTGACGGTGGTGGCGTGGGTGAACGCTCCCTATCGGCTGAACCTCACCTATCAGGGCGAAGACCTGGGCACCGTGACCAACTCTTCGGTATACGATACCGGTGCCGCTTTGGCCCGTGACCGTGTCATCAACGAGGACGATTCCTTCTCGGTGGATGCGGTTCCCACCTACACCATCACGATGCAGGGGTGGAAGACCCCCCTCACCGAGGAGCAGGTGTGCGACGGCATCCTGCGCACCGCCGGCGACTCCATCGCCGAGGCCTGCGGGTTATACATAGACGGCAAATTCGTGGGTGCGATGGAAACGAAAACGGCGGTCGAATCCTTGCTGGAAACGTATAAAGAGGGTTATGGCGATGCCGATGACCCGGACCAGCGGGTGGACTTTGTCCAAGAGGTGACCACCACCGAGGGACTGTATCCCATCTCCACCATCCGCACCCAAGAGGTGATGAATAAGACGTTGTCCTCCAAGACCACAGAGGAGCAGTATTATACGGTGGCGGAGGGGGATACCCTGTCCACCATCGCCCAGCAGTTTGACCTGACCACCTCTCAGTTGCGGCAAATGAACCCGCAATACGCCGATACCGATGACCTCAAACCGGGAGTCCGGCTGTCGGTGAGTGTGGCGGCCAATTATCTGCAGGTGAAGGTGGTCAAGACGGTGCGGTATTCCGAAACCATTGACTATAAGACCAAGACGGTGTACCGGGACGATAAACCGGTGGGGTATACCAAAACCACCACCGCCGGCGAGGAGGGCGTCCGGGACATCGTGGCCGAGGACACCTATGTGGACGGCCTTAAGACCGGGCGCAAGATCGTGACAAAGACCGTGTCCAAAGAGGCGGTCACCAAGGTGGTGGAGGTGGGCACCAAAAAGGAAGACCCCTCTATGACCGATCCGGGTGACGGCATCACCCACGGCACGATGATGTGGCCGGTGCCGGTGTGCCACAATATGTCCCGGGGCTATTACCGGGGGCATTACGCTATTGACATTTGCAACGGCCCGGTGAAGGTGCTGGGCAAACCGGCGGTGGCCGCCGACGGCGGCACCGTTATCCAGGCCTCCACCGGCTGGAACGGCGGTTTTGGCAATATGGTGAAGATCCAGCACGCCAACGGCCTGGTGACCCTGTATGCCCACCTGCAATCGGTGAAGGTGGTGACGGGGCAGAAGATCTCCCAGGGTCAGACCATCGGCCTCATCGGCAACACCGGCAACTCCAACGGCCCTCACCTGCACTTTGAGGTGATCAAAAACGGTGTCCGGGTGAACCCGCTCGACTACGTGGAACCTTAATCGAAAGACCGAGTAACGTCAGGTTGCTCGGCCTTTCTTTTT
>CAYSRL010000103.1:0-4979 GCA_964433515.1 uncultured Ruminococcus sp. | reverse complement strand
GGAACAGACGGTGGCAGTATCTACCGAGAGGATGAGTACGGCAACCGAGAGTATGACAAAAACACACCGATCTTATACCATCCTCGTAGGGGAGGGCCTCTGCGCCCTCCCGCATTTTCGGGCGAAATGTATTGTTTACCCGCTCGGTCGGGGATGCCGGCCCCTGCCATCTCAATTCGAAAAGAGGCCTATGTGTACATTCTACACATAGGCCTCTTTGCTTTGTCACAACCGGGATTACCCATCCCCCCGGATCGGCAAAGGTCATCAAAACGCAACCGTAATCGTTGTCCCTTTGCCGACTTGGCTATCGAGTTTGATCCTGCCTCCGTGATAAGACACGGCGTGTTTGACAATGGACAGCCCAAGGCCGGTGCCGCCGGTTTCTTTGGAATGGCTCTTATCCACACGATAAAAGCGTTCAAAGATACGGCTCTGATGCTCTTGGGGGATACCGATTCCGGTATCGCTCACAGACAGAACAATAGTGCCTTCTTCCTTCTTGAGGTCAACGGTGACCTTGCCACCGTCTGTATTATAGCGGATTGCGTTATCGCAAAGGTTATAAATGATCTCGTAAAGATAGCGGCGGATGCCGGTCATTACACACGGCTCACCATTCAAATGGAGTTCTATCTGTTTCTTCGCCGCCGCAACGGTCAGCACCTCGACGACCTCACCCGCTACCTCATAAAGGTCAACCGACTCGGCGGCGGGCTCGCTGTCCTCGTCGAGCTGAGAAAGGCGGATGATATCGTTGATCAGCGAAACCAGCCTTGCTGCTTCGTTTTTGATATTGCCGACAAAACGCTTGGTATCTTCCGGCTTTACAAGGCCGTTTTCCAACAGTTCGGCACTGCCGATGATGGATTGCAGCGGCGTTTTCAGTTCGTGGGAAACATTGGCGGTAAACTCTTTGCGGTTACGCTCGGCAAACGCCGTTTCGGTAACGTCAAAACAGAGGATAACAACGCCTATGGTTTTGCCGTCCGATTCGGTACGGTTGATCACAAACTGATATTCGCTGCCGTTTCTTTCCTCACGGAATTCGCTGTGCTTTCCGTCAAGTGCTTTTTCAATAGCACGGCCCATATCGGCGCTGCGGTCAAGAGCAAGAAAATCACGCCCCACCACCGCATCGCTTGCGCCAAACAGGGCTTTAGCGGCAGTATTGATGCTGATTACCACCCCTTTTTTATCCAGCAGAACAAGGCCTTCCTTCATAGAAGCGGTAATCTGTTCAAATTCATCGGATTTTTGACGGAGTTCTTGCATCTGCCGTGTGATCTGCTTATGTTGTTTGTTGAGTTTGGTGAGAATGGGTGCCAATTCTTCATAAGCATCGTTTTCGGCAGGGTTTTCAAGGTCGAGGTCATTCAGCGGCCTTACGATGCTCTTTGCCATTTTATGCGATAGCACAAGCGCCACGATGACCGAGATGAGGACAATAGCGCAGATGGCGGGGAGCATACCGAGGATCAGCGCACCCACCGTCACCTGGCTCATCGAGATGCGAAGCACATTGCCGTTTTCAAGGCGTGCGGCTTCATAGAAGGTACGCTCGGTCAGGGTGGAGGAGTATCTTGCGCTGCTGCCGGTTCCGTTTTTGAGCGCCTCGGCGATCTCCTCACGTTCCAGATGGTTTTCCATCTCTTCGGCTTTGGCCTGGGAGTCATAGAGAACCGAGCCATCAGCAGAAACCAAGGTGAAGCGGAAAACAGAGGAATCGTAATTGTCGAAATATCCTGTGCCCACCGTATCCACATTGGCGGCCACAAGGGAGAGTTCCTCTTTTAACTGGTTTACCTGCGATTTGTTGAAATAATCGTATAGAAAACTGCTGGCGATGAAAAGGCTCGCCAAAAGCACCACCATCGCCACCGAAATGATGGAGCGAAAGATCTTTTTACTCATCTTTTACCCTCCATTTTATAGCCGACACCGATCACCGTTTCAATGCGGGAGCCTGCATCGCCCAACTTTTGACGAAGGGTTTTGATGTGCATATCCACCGTTCTGGATTCGCCGAGATAGTCGACGCCCCACACCTCCGACAGGAGTTTATCACGGGAGAACACGATGCCGGGATTGGTCATAAAGAGTTTCAAGATGGCAAACTCTTTAAAGGTGAGTGCCGCCTTTTCGCCGTTAACGGTCACCAGATGTTCTTTGTCGCTGAGCGTGATCTCACCGATGGAAAGGATTTCTTCTTTTTCCTCCGGCTCACACCGGCGCAATACCGCTTTGATGCGGGACACCATTTCCATCACGCCGAAAGGCTTTACGAGATAATCGTCAGCGCCCGTATCCAGCCCCTGAATCTTATCCATTTCGGTGCCTTTGGCGGTCGCCATGATCACCGGGATCTTTCGGGTTTCGGGATTGCTTCGGATCTCTTTCAGCACTTGGGTGCCGTCCTTTCCGGGCAGCATAATGTCCAGCACGATGAGTTCCGGCTTTTCGGTCTTCAGCGCCTCAAGCATAGAGATGCCGTCAGCAAACCCTTTTGCTTCAAAGCCGGTCTGGGTCAGCGTATACACCTCGATATCACGAATGGTATTGTCGTCATCAACACACCAGATCATAGGATCCCTCCGTTTTATTTATCCTCTTTATGAACGCCGGTCACGGAGAATTCAACCCACTCCGAAATGTTGACGGCGTGGTCTCCGATGCGTTCAAAATACTTCGCTATCATAAGAAGATCCAGAGCGTATTCGCCATCGGCGGTATTCTCGGAGATCATCGTGATCAGCGTCTGTTTGACACGGTCAAAGGCATCGTCCACCACGTCGTCGTGATCGGCAACCGATTTTGCAAGGGCCAGATCCTGCTTTACATAGGCGTCGATGCTGTCGGTCACCATTTTTATGGTGGCTTCCGCCATAAGACGAATGTCGTGGCATTCCTCACCGGTTCGGCCGTCAAGGAAGGCGATGATCTCGGCAATGTCCTCTGCCTGATCGCCGATCCTTTCCATATCGGTGATCATTTTGAGGGCGGCGGAGATCACACGAAGGTCCTTGGCTACAGGCTGTTGCTGAAGAAGGAGTTTGAGGCAAATGGATTCGATCTCACGCTCCATTTGGTCGATCGTATGTCCTTGCTCCTTGGCCTTGCGTGCGTCTGCGGCGCTGCCTTCCAAAAGGGCCTTTGCGGATAGGGCGATAATGCTTTCGCATTCTGCGCCCATTTGGGTCATTTTTCTGTTCAGCAGACTAAGCTGCTCATCAAATCTGCTTCTCATAATATCAACCAAACCTTCCTGTAATGTAATCTTCGGTACGCTTGTCAACCGGCTGTGAGAACAGTTTCTCCGTTTCGCCGAATTCCACTAACTCTCCAAGCAGGAAGAAGGCCGTATTGTCCGAAATACGAACGGCCTGTTGCATATTATGAGTTACTATGATTATAGTATATTTTTCCTTCAATTGCAATGCCAGTTCCTCAATGCGGGAAGTGGAGATAGGGTCCAGCGCCGATGTCGGCTCATCCATCAGCAAAACCTTCGGCTCAACGGCAAGGGCACGGGCGATGCACAGACGCTGCTGCTGACCGCCCGAAAGACCGAGAGCGTTCTTTTTGAGCCGATCCTTTACCTCGTCCCAGATCGCCGCACCCCGAAGCGCCTGCTCCACGATGTCGTCGAGTTTCACCTTGCTGGTGATGCCGTGCGTCCGGGGTCCGTAGGCGATGTTATCGTAAATGCTCATCGGAAAAGGGTTCGGCTTTTGGAACACCATCCCCACATCCCGGCGAAGTTCGTTGACATCCACGTCTTTATCGAATATGTTGCGGCCGTTATAGCAAACCTCACCCGTAATTTTCACAATGGGAATAAGGTCGTTCATACGGTTAAGGGTTTTCAGGAACGTGGATTTTCCGCATCCCGAGGGGCCGATCAGCGCCGTGATGCTCTTTTCGGGAATGGCGATGTTTATATCTTTTAAGGCCTGATTATCCCCGTACCAAAGGCACAGGTCTTTCGCCGTCATAATGTCACTCATAGGTTTCTCCTTTTGGCAAAGTATTTGCCCACCAACGTGGCAGACAGATTGATCAGTAATGTCAGAATCATCAAAATGGCGGCGATGGCAAAGGCAACGCCGAACTCGCCTTCCTCTTTGGCATACACGTAAAGTGCGACCGTCAAGGTGGCACCGGGGGAAGTCAGTCCGGTGAAAAGGCCGTTGAGAGCGTGGGCAAAGCCGGCGGTAAACAGCAGTGCCGCCGATTCGCCGAGGATGCGTCCGACCGAGAGGATACAGCCGGTGATCACGCCGTCCACACATCCGGGGAGGACTACGGTGCGGATGACACGCCATTTGCCTGCCCCCAGGCCAAACGCCCCTTCACGGTAACTCTGGGGAACGGTTTTCAGACTCTCTTGGGTGGTACGCATCACGGTGGGAAGATTCATAATCACCAGCGTCAGCGCACCGGCAAGAAGGCTCGTTCCGAAGTTGTTGGAAAACAGGAGCATACCGACAAGTCCGTATATGATGGAGGGAATACCCGACAGGGTTTCTGCGGCGTATTCGATCATAGCCACCAGTTTTTTGTTTTTGGCGTATTCTGTGAGATAGATCGCCGCACCGACACCGAGAGGCAGAACGATAACGAGCGTGGCAAGCACGATGTAAACCGTGTTCAGAATGTCGGGCAAAATGCCGATCCTCTCGGTTAAGTAGCTGGGCTTGGTGGAGAGCAGTTCCCACGTGATGTTGGGAATGCCGTTAACGAGCACATACCCCATAAGGAACAGCACCAGCGCCGCCGTAAGGGCGGTACACACAACCATTGCGCCACGCATCAGAGCAATAGATAGTTTTCTTTTTTTGTTCATCTTATTTCTCCTTATCCCGCTTCAAGAAAAAGTTGAGCGTGGCGTTGATCAGCATAATGAACAGGAACAGCACAAGGGCAATGGAGAACAGCGCATTTCTCTGCAAACTGCCGGGGCTTGAATAAGCCATTTC
>CAYSRL010000102.1:0-5060 GCA_964433515.1 uncultured Ruminococcus sp. | reverse complement strand
AAATTCCCCGGCGATGACCCCCACCAAGGACAGGCCGATGTTCACCTTCAGCGAGTCGAACAGGGTGGGAATGTTGTAGGGCAGCACGATCTTCCGGAAAACCTGCCCCTTGGTGGCCCCAAAGGTGCGGGCCATCCGGATAGCTCCGGCGTCGGTGTCCCGGAAACCGCTGAGCATCTCCAGCACCGTCACCACCAGCGAGATCGCCAGCGCCATAAACACAATGGCCCGGGTGCCGGCACCCGCCAAAATGATGATGACCGGCCCCAAAGCGATCTTCGGCAGGCTGTTGAGCACCACCAGATAGGGTTCGCTGACCCGGGACACAAAGGGGCTCCACCACAGCACCACCGCCAACAGCACCCCTGCCGCCGCACCCAAGAGGAAACCCGCCAACGTTTCGGCCACCGTCACCCCCACGTGATACAGCAACTCCTCCCGGAACATACTGACGTAGGTGCGCAGGATGCGGGTGGGCTGGCTGAACACAAAACTGTCCAGCCAGGATAGCCTTGCCGCCGCCTCCCATAAGGCAAGCAGGCACACCAAAAATCCCCAGCGACACAGTTTTACACGGAGGGTATACCGCCTAGTCTGCCGCAGATATAAGGCTCTCTCCGGTGAAAGAGCCGGCTTGATCTTCGGGTGTTTCACTCATCCCCAGCTCCTTCCAAATAGTATCAAAATAGGAGGTGAAGGCCGGCAGACCCCGCCGACGCATAGGACTGTTCTCCTCAGGCTCAAACCGGATAGGCAACTGACGGCGAATCACCGCCGGACGGGGGGACATAATCAGCACCCGGTCGCCCATACAGATACTCTCCGGTATGTCGTGGGTGACCATCAGGGCGGTGACCCGCTCCCGGCGGATGATGCGATAAACGTCCTCCGTCACCTCCATCCGGGTCTGATAGTCCAAAGCGGAAAACGCCTCGTCCAGCAGAAGAATATCCGGGTCCACCGCCAGCGTGCGGATAAGCGCCACCCGCTGGCGCATTCCCCCGGACAACTGGGAGGGACGGCTGTCTGCAAATTCCTGCAGGCCGTAGGTCTCCAGCAGTTTTTCTGCCCGGCGGCGGGTCTCCGGGGTGAGTTGGCGGCGGATCTCCAGGCCGAACAGCACGTTCTGGCGGACGGTGCGCCATTCCAGCAGGTTATCCTGCTGGAGCATATACCCGATGCGGGGGCTGGGGCCGGTCACCGGCTGACCCCCCACCAGCACACGCCCGGCGGTGGGGCTGAGGGTGCCGGCTATGATGGACAGCAACGTGGATTTTCCGCATCCGCTGGGGCCCACCAAACTGAAAAACTCCCCCTGTTCCATCGAAAAGGAAATGTCCTGAAGCGCCACCGTTTCTCCTGCAGGAGTCTGATAGGCTTTGCGTATCCCCTCCACACTCAATACCGCCATAACACTCACCCTTTCTGCCGATCAAAGAGGCGGCGCCACCGCCACCTCTCCCATCACTTCACGCTCCTTCTAACAATGTATGCGGTCTTCTCTGTACGGTGCGGGTTTTTGTCGTGAAGAAACCCTTGACAAGTCCGCCGGATATGGTGTAATATAGTAAGCGGTGGTATTTGTGGTTTTTGGCATAAATTTCCACCGCAACATTTTGTACCGTACCTTTGTGCGGAACGAGAGTGTTAATCAGTCTGTGGCGTCCCCCTGGGGGTTCACGCACTTTTTTTGATACACGGCGGCACCCATCGGTGTCCCCCTTTTGAAAATTGAAAAAAGCCCCCGGGATCGCCTTTCAACCCACATTACATTTAGGAGGTGTATCCCACTATGTTCACGATGAACACTGCGGCGCTGAATCTGGATCTGCCCACCATCGGTTTCGGTGTGGCGGCTCTGGTCATCGGCGGCCTGGTGGCGGGCATTATCGCCTACCGTGCCGGTATCAAGCACCGCAAAAAGGTGGCAGAGGCCGCCATCGGCTCTGCTGAGTTGGAGGCCCAGCGCATTCTGCAGAATGCGGAAAAGCAAGCCGAATCCAGCAAGAAAGAAGCTCTGGTCAAGGCAAAGGACGAGATTTATCGTCTGCGCAGCGAATCCGACAAGGAGATCAAAGAGCGCCGGGCCGATGTCCAGCGTCAGGAGAACCGTCTGCACCAGAAAGAGGAGTCTCTGGACCGCAAAGTCGAAAATTACGAGAAAAAAGAAGAGAAACTGGCCGAGCGGGTCAAAGAGGTAGAGGCCAGAATGGCGGATGCCGAAGCCCTCAAAAAGAGCCAGTACGAACTGCTGGAGCGGTTGTCCGGCTTCACCAAAGAGCAGGCCAAAGAGTATTTGCTTAACAGCCTCAGCCAAGAACTGGAGCACGAAAAAGCGGTGAAGATGGCCGAATACGAGACCCAGCTCAAGGCGGAGGCCGACCAGCGTGCCCGCACCCTGATCTCCCACGCCATCCAGCGTGTGGCCTCCGATCAGGTGTCCGAGACCACCGTGTCGGTGGTGGCGCTGCCCAACGACGAGATGAAGGGCCGCATCATCGGCCGTGAGGGACGGAACATCCGTGCCATCGAGACCCTCACCGGCATCGACCTCATCATCGACGATACCCCCGAGGCCATCACCCTGTCCGGCTTCGACCCGGTCCGCCGTGAGATCGCCCGCATCGCTATGGAGCGTCTGGTGGCCGACGGCCGTATCCACCCCGCCCGCATCGAGGAAATGGTCAACAAAGCCCGCCGGGATGTGGAACAGACCATCAAGGCCGAGGGCGAGCGTGCCATTCTGGAGACCGGTCTGCGGGGCATCAACCCCGAGATCGTGAAGTTGCTGGGCCGTCTGCACTACCGTACCAGTTACGGTCAGAACGTGCTGCAGCACTCTATGGAGGTGGCATTCCTCTCCGGCATTATGGCCAGCGAACTGGGCATCGACCCGGAGGTGGCCCGCCGTGCCGGTCTGCTGCACGACATCGGCAAGTCGGTGGATCATCAGGTGGAGGGCAGCCACATCGAGATCGGTGTGGACATCGCCCGCAAATATAAAGAGAGCGAGGCCATCGTCCACGCCATCCAGGCCCACCACGGCGACGTGGAGGCCCAGACCGTGGTCGCCTGTCTGGTACAGGCCGCCGACGCCATCTCTGCCGCCCGTCCCGGCGCCCGCCGTGAGAATCTGGAGAACTACATCAAGCGTCTGGAGAAGTTGGAGGAGATCGCCAACAGCTTTGACGGCGTAGAAAACTCCTTCGCCATCCAGGCCGGCCGTGAGGTGCGCATCATCGTCCGCCCCGACAAGGTCAACGACGACCAGATGGTTATCCTCGCCCGGGAGATCGCCAAGAAGATCGAGGGCAATATGGATTATCCCGGTCAGATCAAGGTCAACCTCATCCGGGAGAACCGTGCGGTAGACTATGCAAAGTGATCCCATCACCGAATAAAAGGCATAAGCAAAGCCGACCCAACGTCCGTTGGGTCGGCTTTTTCGGTTTTGATCATACCCGATTGATCGGGTCGCCCGCCAGATAGCGGCGGATATTCTCCGCCACAACCCCCATCAACCGGCGGCGGGTCTCCAGACCCGCCCAGGCGACGTGGGGGGTGATCAGCAGATTGGGCGCCCCATACAAAGGGCACTCCGGGGTCATCGGCTCGGTCTGCAACACGTCCACACCGGCTCCCATCAGGCGGCCGCTGTCCAAAGCGTCCCGGAGAGCCTGCTCCTCCACCAGACCGCCCCGGGAGGTGTTGATAAACACAGCGCCCGGCTTCATCCCGGCAAAGGCCTCCCGGTTCATCATCCCCTGGCTGTCGGCGTTGAGGGGGCAGTGCATACTCACCACGTCCGACCGGCGCAGGAGTTCCGCAAAGGGCACCTGCTCCACATCCGTGTCCGGGATGGGACGGCGGCCGTGAACCAGCACCTTCATCCCGAAAGCCCGGGCCATATCCCCCACCCGGCGGCCGATGGCGCCGTAGCCCACGATGCCGATGGTCTTGCCCGCCAGTTCGGTGAGAGGAATGGGGAAATAGGTGAAGGTGCGGGAGCGGATCCAGTCCCCCTCGGCCACGGTGCGGGTATATTCGTGCACCCGGTTGGTCACCGCCAAGAGCAGGGCAAAGGTGTGCTGAGCCACCGCCTCGGTGGAATAACCCGGCACGTTGCACACCGTCACCCCATGGGAAGCGGCATAATCTACGTCGATGTTGTTAAACCCGGTGGCGAACAGACCCACGTATTTGAGGGTGGGGCAGGCCGCCATCACGGCGGCGGTGATGGGGGTCTTGTTGCAAATGACCGCATCCGCCCCGGTCAACCGTTCCACAAGCAATTCCGGCGGGGTCAGGTCGTATTCCGCCACCTCGCCAAATTCTTTAAGAAACGCCAAATCAATGCCGTTTCCCACCACGGTCTCGGCATCGGTCACTACAATACGCATCGGTTATCCATCTCCTTCCACCACATAATAGGGCTCTCCGAAAGCGCCGCTGTATTCCAGCAGGCACACGCTGTCACCCGCTTCGTATTCCACATAGCCAATATGGTCACGGCTCAGAGAAATCCTCTCTCCGTTCTTGTTGATCAACAGAGTGATGATGGTCCCGGAGCGTCCCATCTGCTCCTCCCAATTTCCTTCCACCTCACACATATGCCGAACCGGGGCCGAACGATCCATTGCCACGTTGAGATGGGTAAGACTCGCCTCGCATTGGCCGAATGCCACCACCCCCGCACACAGCACCGTTATCAGGGACACCGCCGTCCTTTTGCGGAATGGAGGAGTGTGCCGCCAAGCCCAATATTCCCCTATCAATAATGCCGTCACGGCTATCAAAGACACCGCCAGAGAGGTCTGCCAAAAATGCAGACTGTCGGGAGAACTCACAAAGGCGTATCGCCCGGTGGACAGCCACAGTTCGAAGGACAGACCGCCACCCGCCACCGCCAATATGCCTTCTAAAAAATACCGACGGTAAAAGATGTGCAGGGTCAAGCAAGTCAGCACGAATAGGAGGGATAAGCCAATCTGAATGGGCATACGCCATGCAAAAGGCACTGCACCCAACGCCAGCATCGTCAACAGCCAGAGAACCACGCC
>CAYSRL010000101.1:0-5172 GCA_964433515.1 uncultured Ruminococcus sp. | reverse complement strand
CTCTTTCGTGACCCAGACCGTGACCGTCGAGGCCAACACCGACTACGTCATCACCTTTAAGGCCAAATTGGCCGCTTCCGGCGGCCAGCCCCGTCTGGTGGTCAACGGTAACGGTGTTCGTCTGAACAACGATTCGTATTATTTCTCCGGTTCCACCGAGTGGCAGACCTTCCAGGCCTCCTTCAACTCCGGCGATAACACCTCCGTGGACATCGTTCCCACCCAGGGTGTCACCGGCGGCGGCAACGTCTATTACGATGACATCGTGATGGTCAAGGTTGAGTCCGGCGCTTACGTTGGCCTGTATCCCGAAGAGATGACCTCCGGTGCCGATATCCGCTTTATGACCTACAACGTTCTGGTGGGTCAGGATACTGAAAAGGGCGGTTATTCTTGGGGTTCCGACATTACCGGCCGTCCCGAGAAGGCTTCTGCTATGATCAACTACTACAAGCCCGACGTCATCGCTCTGGAGGAGTTCTCCGGCGAGTGGTACGACTATTTCGTTGAGAATATGACGGGCTACGCCTTCGGCGAGATGAACAGTAACGATGCTTCCAAGAACAACGGCCTGCTGTACACCTGCCTGGCCTACAACACCGAGACCGTGCGTCTGCTGGATACGGCTCTGTTCCAGAACACCGTCAGCCGTTGGGGCACTCAGGGTATGCGTTACGTCAACGTGGGCTTCTTCGAGGTCATCGCTACCGGCGAGAAGTTCATCGCTTGCGCCACCCACCCCGATGCCGGTGCTCTGACCGGTACCACCGATGTGAACGGTGACGGCGTTGCCGAAGAGGGCGACGGTTACTGGCGTCCTCAGCAGTTGGAAGAGGCTGCCGCTTACGTGGCCGAGTTGTCTGAAACCTATCAGATGCCCGTCGTTTGGGGCGGTGACTTCAACTCCGGTCTGGACGGTACCTATGACGACTACGTTTCTTGGTATAAGGTAGCCGATGCCGGCTTCACCGACGCCACCTCCGGTCGCTACATCGACCACATCTTCTACAACTCTATGGCCACTCATCTGTATGAGACCAGTGTTTCCGACGCCGCTGTGGCCGGTGCTTCCGACCACGACGCCGTGTTCGCTGACATCCAGTTCCTGGATGAGTATGCCACTCCCATCCTGTCTGTCATCGACAGCATCAAGACTCAGGGCCGTACTTACAAGAAAAACGGCACCCTGTGGCTGGACTTCTCTGCCTCTGGCGTTGAGTTCTCCGCCAACTGCGAGGGCACTGTGGCTCTGAATCTGACCGTCAACTCCATCAAGAATACCGACGCCACCTACGGCGGTGTGTACTTCACCGTTATCGTGGACGGCGTGCAGAAGGATCGTGCCGAGTGCCGCATCACCGAGACCGGCAATGTGGAACTGGTTCTGGCCGAGGATCTGTCCTCCGGCAACCACACCTTCGAGATCTATCGTCAGACCGAGCACCGTGGTGCTGAGATTGGTATTTCCTCCATCGTGATGAACGGCACTCTGAATGAGAAGCCGGAGGACAACCGTCTGTACATCGAGTTCGTCGGTGACTCCATCTCCACCGGTTACGGTGCTCTGGGCGATTCCAGCGCCAGCGAGCAGGTGGATAGCCCCTACTATCAGGATGCCACCGTGGCTTATCCCTACCTGACCGCCAAGGCTCTGAATGCGGACTTCTCCGACGTTGCCTATTCCGGCATCGGTGCTAAGTATGGCTATCAGTCCTTCACTATGCAGGATCTGTATCCCATTCAGCGCTACGGCTATGACACCACCACCGCTTACAACTTCAACACCCGTCAGCCCGACGTGGTCGTGATCGCTCTGGGCACCAACGACATCGCCAACCAGACCGATGCCGATCTGCGTAAGGCCGGTTATCAGGAGATGCTGGATCTGGTTCGTGCCAAGAACCCCAACTCCAAGATCGTCTGGATCTATGGTATGATGAAGGACGACGACAACACCATGATCGCTGAACTCATCGAGGAGAATGGCGGCGGCGCCGAGGGTCTGTACTCTCTGGAACTGACCACGAACACCGGTGGTGCCGGCTGGCATCCCACCGCTGCCGCTCAGCAGGTCTTTGCTGACGAGTTGGTTGCCTTCCTGAACAGCGATGTGTTGGTCAAGTATGTGGGCGACGATATGCTGGACAACGATGAGGGCGACGTGATCACTCTGAACGGCACCAGCCGTATGGAGATGACCTCCGACAAGTTGGGTCTGGCTTTCCGCTTCCAGGTTCAGGCTAACGGTGTTGCTGTCCAGGATGGCACCATCAACACGGCCGACCTGACCAACGCCACCATCGACGCTTTCGGCGACGGTGTTGAGTATAAGCTGGTTCGTATGGGCGCTATCCTGTCCAACGATCCCGGCAAGGGTCTGGCGGATATGCGGCTGGACGACGTGGACAACAAGAAGGTGCTGGATGTCAACGCCACCTACCTGTGGGATCTGGAAGAGGATTCCGCTCAGTTCGCTGTCCGTATCACCAACATCCCGCTGGCCAATGAGGACACCATCATCTACGCCCGTGCTTACTACGTGTTCGAGTATGAGGGCCGTGAGGTTATCGTCTATGACGATATTCAGTCTGCCAACTACGTCAACAAGTACGACAGCAACGACGGCGTTCTGGAGTGGTAATTGGTCGGTTCCTGATGTGAACTAACCGTTCAACTCAATAAGCGACCCCCGGCTACCTCGGTAGCCGGGGGTTATCTTTTTTCTTCTTGTCCTTTTTTGTTGTATATGGTATAATAACCATATTACCGTTAGGGAGGAATTACCTATGAACGTGTGCAAACTGTTTGTTCGGGCTGTTTTGTGCGGCGTATTGCCGCTGTGCCTGCTGGGCGGAAGCCTGTCGGTTGCGGCCTATACCGGCTCTGCTCCGCAGGAGAAGACCGCCGGCTCTAATCTCCGAGTGATGTCCTACAACGTGTTGGTGGACAACGACGAATCCTTGGGCGGTTGGAGTTGGGGACAGCCTCTGGGCACCCGGGGCGACAAGGCCTCTGCCTGCATTGAATATTACCAGCCGGATGTGATCGGCTTTCAGGAGTGCAACTACAAATGGCACGTATCCTTAAAGGAGAATCTGCCGGATTATGCCTTTGTCAACGCCGACGTGCCGGAAACGATGCCGTTGGAGAAGACGGCCAGTTTGGGTCAAAAAGACTGGATGTGCACCACTATGATGTACAACCAAAAGACCCTTAAACTGATCGCCAATGAACTGATCGGCTATTCGGTGAACTATTGGGGTTGTATCCAGCGGATGCGGTATGTCAGTATGGCTCTGTTTGAGATCAGGGCCACCGGCGAGCAGTTCGTATTCATCAGCACCCATCTGGATGCGGAAAAGGACGCCAAGGGGCAGGCTAACCGTCTCACCCAGACCACCGAGTTGGTGGAGGCTATTAACCGCTACAAAGCCACCTATGGATGCCCGGTGATCGTCACCGGCGACTTCAACAGCAGTTATTCTGACGATCCCATTCAGAATGTGGTGCAAAAGGCGGGGATGACCGCATCGGCAGAAAACCGTGGCGGCATTGACTACATTCTGTATTCCGCCGGTGTTGTGAGCAACTATTTCACGGTGGTGGGGGATGCGGACGTGCTGGGCGCCTCTGACCATAAACCGGTGTTTGCGGATGTGCAGGTGCAGAAATACACCTTCCCGACCACCGAAAAGACCACCACAACCACCACCGTAACGACCACCACCACAACCACCACGCAAGGTTCGGCGGTGATCGTCAGTAAGTCGACTTCAGCCACGGCTGCGACCCAAGCGGCGGCATCCACCACAAAAAGTAGTTCCGGCATCGTGGTGACAAAGTCTTCGGCCGTCACTTCCGGCACCAAAGGCAAGGAAACGGCATCCACCGATACCGCCGCAGCGGCCACTCGGACCTCCGCTCTCGCCGGTGACGGCGCAACCGTGTCTGCATCCGCCGGGGCAGAGGAGACGGCCACCACGTCTGCGCCGATTACCACCGCCCAGTCTGCGGAAACGCAAGAGGCAGAGCCGGTGAGCCCGGACGCCGCCGAAAGCACCTCCTCCACCGCCGATGCGGCGCAGGAGGAACGTGCGGAAGAGACTCGTACGGGATCCGCCTCGTCCGGTATACCTCTCTGGATACCGATCGTGAGTGTTGCCGGCGGCGTTCTGCTGGTGGCGGGTGTGGGTCTGGCGCTGTATTTCCTGTTGAATAAGAAAAAGTAACACCATAAAAAAGCACTTAAACCCGATTCGGGTTTAAGTGCTTTTTCTGTTATCCTGATTGTTGGTCGGCAACCGCCGGTTGGTCATAACAACGGAATTTCTCTTCGATATCGTCCGGCAAGGTCTTTTGGGTCAATAGGCTGACGACCGGCACCAGTACCAGTCCGCCCAGCATAGCAAACACACCGGAATACAGGGAGTTGGTAAACACAAAATCCAACACCGGAATCCCTTTCACCGACAGCCACCCAACGCTGATGCATAACTGGACGATCTCCAGGCCGGTGCCGAAGGCAAAACTGACCGCCACGGCGGCCCGGGTGGCTTTTTTCCAATACAGACCGTATAGGAAAGGCGCCAGGAATGCGCCGGCCAAAGCGCCCCAGGATACGCCCATCATTTGGGCGATAAAAACAGAATCTTTCCAAATGCTGTCCTTGAGAATGGCAATTACGGCGGATACAGCAATGAAGAACACGATAAACAACCGCATGATCAGCACTCGTTTTTTCTCGCTTATCTCCCTGTTTTTCTCCGCCAGCGGCACCACCACGTCCAGCGTGAGGGAAGAGGAGGAGGTCAGCACCAGAGAGGACAGGGTGGACATAGAGGCGGCCAGCACCAGCACGATGATGAGGGCTACCACCACCGGCGCCAGATTTTGCAGCATGGTGGGGATCACCTTATCAAACAGCACCGCACCGGTCTCGGAGATGTGACCGGCTGTGAGCATATCGTCAAAATACAGTTTGCCGAACCCGCCTAAGAAATAACAGCCACCGGCGACCACCACCGCAAATACGGTGGAGATTATGGTGCCTTTTTTGATGGAGCCCTCATCCTTGATGGAATAGAATTTGCCCACCATCTGGGGTAATCCCCAGGTGCCAAGCGAGGTCAACAGCACCACAAACAACAGGAAAATGGGGTTAGGCCCGAACAG
>CAYSRL010000100.1:0-5193 GCA_964433515.1 uncultured Ruminococcus sp. | reverse complement strand
CACCTCTTACATCCCACCTACTCAGGATGATGAATATTGCATAACACAATGAACAAGGGCACACCGATCGGTGTGCCCTTGTTAAATACTCAGTTATTCCAACACACTCCGTTATCATCCAAGGACGCAGAACTGGACGATTCTGAGGAGATCGTGGCGGATTTGCTTCCGAGATAAATGACCGTTGCTGAAATACTGGTCGGCATTTTTACGGTAGAAACCGTGTTTCCGCTCACCTTCACGGTGAGATAACTGTCGGAATTCAAGGAAACCGAACTACTTGTTGCAATGCTTGAGAAATTGGAACAATGGGTCGCCTCACTTGTCATACCGCCTCTGGGCATAACTGCAATGACCGAGCCACCGGTGTATTTATACCCCTGTTCCGTATCAATGGCAGAGTTGCCGTTTGAGTTGGAAATAACGACTGTGTTACCGCCTGAAAACACAATACCTTCATAGGAACTACGGCTGTTCGAGTCGATGCCATCGCCGCTGCAATAGATATACACACTGCCGCCGCTGATCTCAATGGCTGTACCAGATGTGGTCGTACCGTTAATACCATCGTCCGAGGCGAGAACAGATACATTGCCGCCCGAAATGATCACATCGTTTCCTTCAAGTCCCTCATAACTGTTTGTGACGCTGACCATACCGTTTGTGATCTTCAGGGTTCCGTCCGCATGCAGACCGTCATCGTTGCTGTAAGCGGTGATCACGCCGCCGTTTATGGTCACGTTACCGATAGGAGTTTCTCCGTTTTCGAGGGTGGTATCGTTATTGGCGTGAACAGCATCATCATAGGCTTTGATGTTTATGGTTCCTGCGTTGATGGTAATTTCGTTGCCGGCCTTGATGCCCTTGGTGGAATAGTCACCCTTGTCGCTGTTGCCGTCGGACATACCGCCCATACCGCCCATACCGCCGTGGCCGCCCATACCACCGCCAAATCCGCCTTCCTGAACAGAGGTGGTATAGTTGGTCCATTGATAACTCAGACTGCCGCCTTGGCTTGTGAGCGCAAAGGTGTCATAGCCGGCATTAGGACTTAAATAATCCGAACCGACAAGATAGTCCTCGTCCTGCCCTTGTTCCATATCCGAGGAATAAATGAAGAACTGCATCTTACTGTATTCGCTCATTTTGGGGAAGGAATAGTAATAATAATTGGAACGGCCGCCGGAGACCTTGGAATGATAGGCGGCGTTTACCCAGACGAAATCATCGTCCGAATTATAGTATTTTACAGAGTACTTATAACTATCGCTCGTAAAACGAATGTAATACTGATCTTCATCCACGGCGGTCACTTCGGATGAATAGTTGGAGTATTTATCCGTATAAATGTTGAGCACCGTTGCTTCTCCGTCTATGATGGCATCGTATGCGGCATCAATACCGTCACAGGCGGCGTATATGGAGTGGGTTCCGCCGGAAATAGTAACAATGCCACGCTGGTTTCCCTTTTCGGAAATATCGCTGTTGGTGGATTTGATGCCGTCACCTTTTGCCGAGATCAAAGTGGTCGTGCCCTCCGTGATCTCAACGCTATCGTTACCCTTTAGTGCGTTATCAACACAGGCGACCAGCAATGTCAGATTTTTCACCTGCAGATCGTCTTTGCTGTGAATACCGTTATTGTTTTCCGATACCAAAGTCAAACTGCCTTTACCGCAGATCTCAAGGTCGACCATCGAGTGGATCGCACCCGAGTAAAGGGTTTCGTCGGTATCGTCAATGGCCTCACGAGTATCATAGATATAGTTTTCAAATTCCGATTTTGCCGTGATGGAGACTTCGTCTCCGCTCATCACCAGGATCGGGTTGGTGGTGTCACAAACGAGGGAAAGCCCCTGCAGTTCCAAATCCAATTTGTAATCATCGCCTACGTCGATCACGATATTGCCCTTAAGTTTGCCCGAAACGGAATAGACCGAATCTTCACCCAATGCCGTAAAGGTCAGCGTGTTTCCGTCTAAGGTATAGCAACCTTCTGTGCCGGAAACACAATTTACGGTCACATCAACGGTGTCCTCCTCAAAATAACCGGCATAAGCGTCCAGATCATCCAGACTTTCGCCAAAGGTCGTACCGTCATCGCCAAGGTCAGCGGCGGTCCCTTCAACAGTCGATCCACCGGTACTGTTCGATGTACCGGGATTTGTCGTGTTGTTGTCATTTCCGCATCCGCTGAGCACGGCAAGCATCATAGCGAGAATCAGAAACACAGAAAGAAATCTTTTCATATACTACGCTCTCCTTATTAAAGTTCGGAAGTATGTGCCTCTTGCTTTGATACGGTGATCTCAAGATTACCGTTGCGGCAGCGGAGTTTATCGATCATTTCTTTTTCCCTCGTCACATCCCGGAGAACCACGTTGTAAGTCAGTTTGAACATACTGCCCATATTGGTGCTCTTTACACGGACAAGGTCATGGGAGGTGGTATATTCCCCGAAGATGTCATCAAAGATGCCGGAATAGTCCAGGTCTTCGGGTATCGTGATGGCAAACGTTTTATAGGTCTCAGCGTTCTTTTTAGAACCGAAATCGAGACGATTGTAGAGCATAAACATCGCACACATCACGACGGTAAAGAGTACGGCAAAACCGAGATAACCCATACCGGCGATCAGACCTGCACCCATCGCCAGAAACAGCGTACAGATCTCTTTTGCCGTTCCGGGAGCCGAACGGAAGCGAACCAAACTGAATGCGCCGGCAACGGCCACACCGGTTCCGATATTGCCGTTGACAAGCATAATAACAACGCAAACAACGGCCGGCAATAGAGCCAGCGTGACCACAAAACTCTTAGTATAGCGGGTGCGGTACATATACGCCAAAGCCATCACCAGTCCGAGAACAAGCGAAAAGCCCAAGCAAAGAGCAAAATCCGTTATGCTGATAACGGCGGTCAGATCAGAATCAAACAATCCTTTAAACAACGTATCCATAGTTGTAATCTCCTTTTTAAATATCGGCAACTGCCTTATGCAATTGCGGGAATATGATCGTTTTATAGGCCGTTCCATATTTTGAAAACGACGTTTTATATATATGCTCTCTTGAAAGAACATTCGTCATCCAAAGCGGAATACCGCCGGAGCATTTGATCTCCATAAGCACCTGTCCCTCGGGAAGGATCGGTGTTCCATACACCTCGGACTCTAAAGACAGATCCTCTTGCCTGCAAAGAATGGTATCGTCAAAGGTCACACGGAAATCCGAACCGTCATTTGAGTAATAGGCTTCCCTTTCATAAGACAGGAATACCGCCGGATGCAAGGTTTTATAGTAGTCAAGGAAATAATCCACTTCCTCGGATATCTGCGTATGCTTATGGCAGTGATTCTCCCTGCCGATCCACTCTATCGCCTCTTCCTCAGGAAGGGAAATGCGCCGTTTATAGACAACGTGTTTATATTTCTTTTTCAGTTCAACAAACACCGTGCTGCCCGGTTCGGCTTGGCGATAACTTCGTATGCGTAGTTTTTCCTTGTATGCGGGTTTTTCTATAGATCTCCGAATAAGGAGATAGGTATCGGTGTCGTAATAGATATTGCGAATGGTGGTTCTGCCGTATTTATCCAATTTCATATACGGCTTCATTGCTTCGACGACCTTTTCCTTTTGTTCGACCGTGAGCATATACTTCAGCTCGTATCGTTTAAATATGGTCTGAATCGCCATAGAAAAATTCTCCTTCTTCGATTTATCTACCAGAGTATAAAACGCAAACCTTAAGCGGAGTAAAAAACTATTAAAGTTATAATATTACGTTCGACAACAAATAACAAGATTTTTATTCCGTTTAAGGTTTAAATTCTAAAATTACGATAGAGATTAAGAATCTAAAAAATTAGGATGCTTTTTCTTTCATTATGTGATATAATCAATTTTGTGAAAAGGAAGATGCTAAATGAGAATTTTATTAGCCGAAGACGAACGCTCCCTTGCCAGAGCCATCGTTAAGATTTTTGAAAAAAACAATTATTCCGCCGATGCGGTCCACAACGGCGAAGACGCTCTGTTGTATCTGGAGGGCGGCAACTACGACGTGGTTGTTTTGGACGTTATGATGCCGAAGATGGACGGATTCACTACGCTTAAGAAAATACGGGAAACCGGTAATCCGATCCCGGTTCTAATGCTGACGGCAAGGGCCGAGACCGACGATAAAGTTTTGGGGCTTGACAGCGGAGCCAATTATTACCTGACAAAACCCTTTGACACGAAGGAACTTCTGGCAGCGATCCGTGCAATAACCAGAACGCAAGCCGTGGTCGATACCAAACTGTCTGTTGGCAATATCACTCTTGACCGTTCCACCTTTGAATTGGCTTCTCCCCACGGTAGTTTTCGCTTGGCCAATAAAGAATTTCAAATGATGGAGATCTTTATGTCCAACCCGCACCACATCATTTCGGCAGAACGCTTTATGGAAAAGATCTGGGGTTTTGACAACGAAGCGGAGATCAACGTCGTTTGGGTATACGTTTCCTATCTTCGCAAAAAACTTACCGCTTTGCACGCAAACGTTTCCATCAAATCCTCCCGGAATGCGGGATATTCTTTGGAGGAAAACAAATGATTCGGAAGTTAAAAATCAAATTTGTTGTGTTGGCTATGGTGGCGATCTTTTCTCTGCTTACCATCATTGTGACCGCAATGAATCTCGTCAACTACAATACGGTAGTTGACGAGGCAGACACCATTCTTTCCATACTCACACAAAACGAAGGCGTCTTTCCGGATTTCTCTTTGGAACAAGATAACAGAAGGCCTCCGAATATATCTCCCGAAACGCCCTATGAATCTCGCTATTTTTCGGTCTTCTTAGATAATAACTACTCGGTCATTAACACGGATACCAGCAAAATCCAATCGGTTGATAATCAAGAGGCGATCGAGTTTGCGCAAAAAGTTATTGAAGAGAATTCTACCACCGGATTTGTTGACAATTTCAGATATGCAACAAAACCGGAATACGACGGTTACCGTATCGTGTTTTTGGACTGTGGACGCCGATTGGATTCATTCAATAATTTCCTATACACAAGCATTATGATGGCGGTTGCCGGCTTGCTTATTGCATTCGTTTTTATATTTATCTTTGCTGGCAAAATCATAAAACCGATGGCAGAAAGTTACGATAAACAAAAGCGTTTCATCACCGATGCAGGACACG
>CAYSRL010000099.1:0-5195 GCA_964433515.1 uncultured Ruminococcus sp. | reverse complement strand
ATTTAAAGATTATAAGACCACCTTACAGGAGATCGTCCAACAAAACCCCGGCGAGAGGTTGGAATATGTCCTGTCCGGTGAGTCCGGTCCCGACCATAACAAGACCTTTATCACCGAGGTGCATCTCAATTCCAACGTGATCGGTCTGGGCCGTGGCCGCAGCAAGAAAGAATCCGAGCAACAGGCCGCTCGGGAGGCTCTGAAATTGATGGGCTACGAATAATACGTTTAAATAACAGCCAAAGGAGGAAAAAGCTTTGGTTTTAAAAGCACTGGAATTACACGGATTTAAATCCTTTCCCGATAAAACCGTATTGACCTTCAGCGACGGTATGACCGCCGTTGTGGGTCCCAACGGCAGCGGTAAATCCAACATCAGCGATGCCATCAAGTGGGTGCGGGGCGAGCAGTCCAGCAAGTCCTTGCGTGGTTCCAAGATGGAGGACGTGATCTTCAACGGCACCGCCCAGCGCCGCCCGATGGGTTACGCTGAGGTCACGTTGGTCATTGACAATACCACCCGGATGCTGGAGATGGACAACGACGAGGTGCGGGTCACCCGCCGTTGCTACCGTTCCGGCGGCAGTGAGTATCAGTTAAACGGTGCCACCGTCCGTCTGGAGGACATCCGGATGCTGTTTATGAATACCGGTCTGGGCCGTGATGGCTATTCCATCGTGGGTCAGGGCCGTATTGATGAGATCGTCACCTCACGTGCCAACAACCGCCGAGAGATCTTTGACGAGGCCGCCGGTATCGCCAAATACCGCTATAAGAAAGATAAGGCGGAAAACAGCCTGCGTAAGACCCAGGATAACCTGGACCGGTTGCACGATATCCTGCAGGAGTTGGAAGACCGGGTTGGCCCTTTGGAGAAACAGGCGGAAAAAGCCAAGAAATTTTTGGAATACGCCGGGGAGAAAAAGGAACTGGAGATCGGTCTGTGGTTGCGGACCATCAATAATTCCCGGGGTGTTTTGCGGGATCTGGATGCCAAGTTGGAGAACGCCCGGATGCAGTATGAATCCGCCGGCACCTCCATCGACGACTTTGCCGAGGAGGTGGAGCGCATCGCTCTGGCCGCCCAGCAGTTAGAGATCCAGATGGACGAGGTGCGCCGTGCCGCCACCGCCTTGGAGGAGCAGGCCGCTCAGTGCGACAGCCAGACGGCGGTGCTCCGCAACGACGTTTTCCATAACAACGAGAATATTCAGCGTATCGAGGGCGAGATCGCCTCTGCCGATGAGGGGAATGCCCACATCGACCGGGAGATCGCCGCCCGCTTTGAGGAGATCACCCAGAAGAAACAGGCCATCACCGAGGCGGAGCAGAAGCGTCTGGAACTGACCGAGGAGATGGAGCGGCTGGCCAAGAGCAGTGACGAGACCTCCGACCGCATTGAGGCGTTGTCCGCCGAGGCGGCGGGTGTGGCTTTGGAACTGTCCGAGGTGCGGGTCGCCGGTGTCACCAACGAATCCTCTCTGCGTGAGATCACGCTGCGCTTGTCCCAGTTGACCGCCGCCGCTACCCTCCGTCAGCAACAGGCCGAGGCTGCCGCCGCCGAACTGAAGGACAGCGAGGATGCCTTTAAGATCTGTGCAGACAAGGTGGAGAGTTTGCAGAATACCTTGTCCGGTTACGAATACCGCTATCAGAACCGTTCTGCCAAGTTGACCGCCGCCAAAGAGGCGCTGGATAAGCAGTCGCTGGATGTGGAAGAAAAACAGCGCCGTGTCCGGATGCTGGAGGAGATGGAGCGGAATCTGGAGGGCTTCCAGAATTCGGTCCGTACCGTCATCAAACAGGCGGAGCGTGGCGCTCTGCAGGGTATTTTGGGCCCGGTTTCCCGCCTGATCCAGGCGGATGCCTCTTGTGCCTTGGCCATTGAGACCGCTCTCGGCGCCGCCGCACAGAACCTGATCTGTGAACGGGAGGAGGATGCCAAAAAGGGTATCCGCTATCTGAGTGAGACCAAGGGCGGCCGTGCCACTTTTCTGCCGTTGACCTCGGTAAAGGGAAACACCCTCAGCGATATTCCCGAGGATGACCCCGGTTTTGTGGGTCTGGCCAGCGAACTGGTTACCTATGATAAAAAATACGACGCCGTGGCAAAATATTTGCTGGGACGTACTGTGGTGGCGGAGGATATGGATTATGCCGTATCTATGGCCCGCCGTCACGGCTATAAATTCCGCATCGTGACCCTGGACGGTCAGGTCATCAATGCCGGCGGTTCGCTGACCGGCGGTTCCACCGTCAAGGGGGCCGGCCTTTTGTCCCGCCGCAGTGAGATCGACCGGCTCAAACAAGCGGCTGTGGAAGAGATGAAGAAACTGGAAACGGCCAAAGAGCAGTTCCGGCAGTTGCAACAGGATGCCGCCGCCGTAGAGGCTCAGTTGACCGGCGCCCGGGGTGAACTCACCACCGCCCAGGAGGATAAGATCCGTCTGGAGGGCGAGGTGCGCCGTCTGCAGGAACAGGCCCAGCAGAATGCGGTTGCCGCCAAAGAGGCCGCCGATGAGATCGTGTCCCTTAACGAGCGTGCCGCCGCCTGTCAAAAGGCTATGGATACCGCCGCCGAAGAAACCGAAAAACTCACTGCCAAACAACAACAGATCGAGCGGAAACTGGGCGAGTTGACCGGTGGCCGTCAGCAGTTGTCTGAACAGCGTGAGCAGTTGTCCGAGCGGATCGCCGAGCAGAAACTGGCGGTGTTCAGTTTTGAAAAAGAGATCGAGGGTCTGGAGCAGACCATCGGCGAGATGCGGGCCCGCCAGCAGGATTCTGCCGGGCACAAACTGATGCTGGGTCAGCAGATAGCCGACCTGCAAAAAGCCAACGAGGAGATCGCCGCCCGCATTGCCGACCAGGAGAATCAGGCAAAGAGCCTGCGGGAACAGGCGGCTGCCTCCGGCGAGGAGATCGCCCGGTTGGTGCAACAGCGTGCCGAGGGAGAGGCCCGTCAGACCCAACTCCGCCTGCAGTCCCGTGAGAAAACGGACGAGCGGGAGCGGATGGGCCAGGAAGTGGCCCGACTGGAGGAAAAGACCAATGCTATCAAGCGGGAAGTGGATGACCTGTCCCGCCGTCTGTATGAGGAATACGAACTGACCCGGATGGAGGCAGAGGCGGTGGCGAAGCCCATCGAGGATGCTACAGCCGCCAACCGCCGTGTGGTGGAACTGCGGAATAAGATCCGTGGTCTGGGCAGCGTGAATGTGGAGGCCATCGAAGAGTTCAAAGAGGTCAACGAGCGCTATAAATTCCTTAAGGTGCAGATCGAGGATGTAGAGCAGACCAAGAACGCATTGCTCAAGCAGATCAACGAACTGACCGTCCAGATGCGGGAAGTGTTCGTAGAACGCTTTAAGCAGATCAATTATCAGTTTGGCATCGTGTTTGCCGAGTTGTTCGGCGGCGGTAAGGGTGAACTGCGGCTCACCGACCCGGAGGATATTCTGGGATCCGGTATCGATATGTTTATCCAGCCCCCCGGAAAAGTCATTCTCAACCTGGAGGCGCTGTCCGGCGGTGAAAAGGCGCTGTCCGCTACCGCCCTATTGTTCGCTATCTTAAAGGTGACACCGTCGCCTTTCTGCGTGCTGGACGAGGTGGAGGCCGCCCTGGACGATGTGAACGTAGACCGCTATGCCGCCTATCTGCGGCGGATGTGCGACCGTACCCAGTTTATCGCCATCACCCACCGCCGTGGTACGATGGAAGAGGCAGACACCCTGTATGGCGTGACGATGCAAGAGCGGGGCGTATCCAAACTGCTGGAACTGCGTGCCAGCGAAGTGGAGCAGAAACTGGGTCTGAAACTGGAAGCCGACGTAAAGGAGTAATACACAATGGGTTTTTTTAGCAAAATCGGTCAGGGACTCAAGAAAACCCGGGATTCCCTGATGAATTCGGTCTCCTCGGTGCTTAAGGGGTTCACCCGCATTGACGAGGAACTGTTTGAGGAGTTGGAGGAGATCCTGGTGATGGGGGATGTGGGCGCCAACACGGCCTCCCGCATCTGTGCCCGTCTGCGGGACGAGGTCAAGGAAAAGGGGGTCACCGACCCTATGGAGATCCGCACTCTGATGTGCGGCATCGTGTCCGAGATGCTGGCAGGCGGTCAGGAACTGAACCTTACCACCAAGCCGTCGGTGATTCTGGTGATTGGCGTCAACGGCGTGGGCAAGACCACCACCATCGGCAAGATGGCCGCCAATTTCAAAGCACAGGGCAAAAAGGTGATTTTGGGTGCGGCGGATACCTTCCGTGCCGCCGCCATAGAGCAGTTGGAGATCTGGGCGGACCGTGCCGGTGTGGATATCGTCAAGCACGGTCAGGGCGCTGACCCGGCGGCGGTGGTGTTTGATACTGTTTCTGCCGCCAAGGCTCGGGGTGCGGATATCGTCATCTGTGATACCGCCGGCCGTTTGCATAATAAGAAAAACCTGATGGACGAACTGGCGAAGATCGGCCGTGTCATCGACCGGGAACTGCCGGATGCGGACAAAGAGATCTTGTTGGTGGTGGATGCCACCACCGGCCAGAATGCGGTGAACCAGGCCAGAGAGTTTAAGTCTGCCGCCGGCATTACCGGCATTGTGCTGACCAAACTGGACGGCACCGCCCGTGGCGGTGTGGTGCTGGCCATCCGTGAGGATCTACAGGTGCCGGTGAAATTTGTGGGCGTGGGTGAGGGCATTGATGACCTGCAGCCCTTTGACCCTGCCGCCTTTGCCGCCGGTCTGTTTGAGGAGGAAAGCGTATGAAATACGTGATTGCGACCCACAATGCGCATAAGTTGATCGAATTGCAACGCATTTTGGAGCCTCTGGGCATTGAGGCGGTGACCGACCGGGATCTGGGTCTGGAACTGCCGGAGGTGGAGGAAACCGGCACCACCTTTGCAGAAAACGCCTATCTCAAGGCGGCTTCTGCCTGTGAGTTTACAGGCCTGCCCGCCATTGCGGACGATTCCGGCCTGATGGTGGACGCGCTGGGCGGCGAGCCGGGGGTGTATTCCGCCCGCTATGCGCCCGTGGGACAGCGCAAAGCGACGGTGCTGCAAAAGCTCGAAGGATTGACCGGCGAGCAGCGGGGGGCGCAGTTTGTCTCCGCCGTCTGCTGCGTGTTTCCGAATGGCGACACGGTGACCGCCGCGGCAGATGCACCCCGGGGTGCGGGCGGCTTTGGGT
>CAYSRL010000098.1:4657-5267 GCA_964433515.1 uncultured Ruminococcus sp. | reverse complement strand
GCTGGACCCGATGGTCTTGAGCTGGCTGACGATGCGGTTGCCGTATGTTTCTTTCCAGGCCCAGGCCCGCTCTAAGAAGCCCTCCCGACCCAGCATCTCTTTGGTCAGACCTTCGGCACGCATAGCCTCAACCACCTTCGCCTCGGTGGCGATGGAGGCGTGGTCGGTGCCGGGCATCCACAGGGCCTCATAGCCCTGCATCCGCCGCCAGCGGATGAGGATGTCCTGCAGGGTGTTGTCCAGGGCGTGACCCATGTGCAACTGGCCGGTGATGTTGGGGGGCGGCATCATCACGGTATAGGGTTTTTTTTGGTTGCCGTTTTTATCTTTGGCGTGGGCGGTGGCGTGGAAATAACCGCCATCGAGCCAGAATTGGTAGATGCGCTTTTCCACCTCTTGGGGCTCATACACCTTCGCCAGTTCTTTCTGTTGTGCCATATCTGTTCGTTCCTTTCGGGTAAAATCTCTTAGTGGATGGCGCTGCCGGGGGTCATCCCGTCCACAAACAGCACTTTTACGTCCTCTTCGCCTTCGGCGGTGTGGTCGGTGGCGGCCAGGATCATACCCTGGCTCTCCACGCCGCACAGCACCGCCGGCTTCAGGTTGGCCA
>CAYSRL010000098.1:0-4647 GCA_964433515.1 uncultured Ruminococcus sp. | reverse complement strand
ACCAGCACCACCCGGCGCCCGACAAGGTCATCCGGCTGATACCATTTGGCGATGCCGGAGGCCACGGTGCGGGGCTCGCCGGTGCCGTCGTTGAGGGTGAGTTTCAGCAGTTTCTTGGCTTTCTTGATGGGCTCGCAGGCGGTGATCTCCGCCACCCGCAGATCCACCTTGAAGAAATCGTCGATGGTGATCTGGGGCAGGAATACGATGCCGGCCTTCTCCTCTTGCGCCTGGGCGGCTTTCTGCTCCGCCTCGATCTTGGCGGCGATCTCCGCCAGCATCTTGTCTGCGTCAATGCGGGCAAACAAGGGGGAGGGGGTGCCCACGGCATAGCCGTCGGCGGCGCCGTAAACGGCGGCGTCCATACCGGTGACGTTCTCCGCCGCCTGCAACTGGGTGTGGATGGCGGCGCCGGTATCCGGCATAAAGGGGGTCAGCAGGATGCCCAGCACCCGGATGCAGTCCAGCAGATTGTACAGCACCTGCTCCAACTGTTCCCGGTTCGCCTCGTCCTTGGCGAGAGCCCAGGGGGCGGTCTCGTCGATATACTTGTTGCACCGTTTCGCCAGATTCATCACCGTCTCGGCGGCGTCGGCGTTGTGCCAGGTGTCCATCTGCGCATAGTATTTCTTGATGGTGTCGGCACAGGCATCCGCCAACTCCTGACCCAGAGCATCCAGAGCGGCGGGCTTGCGGACCGAGCCACCGAAATACTTGTTGGTCATGGCGATGGAGCGGTTCACCAGATTGCCCAGGGTGTTGGCCAGGTCGGCGTTATAGCGGTTGATGACCTGCTCATAGGTGATGGTGCCGTCCTGGGCAAAGGGCATCTCCGCCAGCAGATACCACCGGATGGCATCGGTGCCGAATTGCTGTGCCAACTCGTCGGCATACAGCACGTTGCCCTTGGACTTGCTCATCTTATCCTCACCGGACAGCAGCCAGGGGTGACCCAGCACCTGCTTGGGGAGAGGCTCGCCCAGCGCCATCAGGATGATGGGCCAATAGATGGTGTGGAACCGGACGATGTCCTTGCCGATGACGTGCAGGTCGGCGGGCCAGTATGTCTTATACATCTCGCTGGGGTCGTCCGGGTCATAGCCGCAGCCGGTGATGTAGTTGGACAGGGCATCCAGCCACACATACACCACGTGATCCGGGTCAAAGTCCACCGGGATACCCCACTTGAACGAGGAGCGGGACACGCACAGGTCGTTGAGTCCGGGCTTGAGGAAGTTGTTGATCATCTCGTTGCGCCGGGATACCGGGGCAAAGAAATCCGGGTTGTCGTTGTAATACTGGAGCAACTTGTCCTGATACTTGCCCAGTTTGAGGAAATAGGCCTCCTCTTTGGCATCCACGCAATCCCGGCCGCAGTCGGGGCATTTGCCCTCCACCAACTGGCTGGGGGTATAGAAAGACTCGCAGGGGACGCAGTATTTGCCTTCATAACTGCTCTTATAGATGTCACCCTGGTCGTACAGTTTCTTAAAGATCTTCTGGATGACCGCCACGTGATCCGGGTCGGTGGTGCGGATGAACCGGTCATAGGTGACGTTCATGCTGTCCCATACCGCCTTGATGGTGTCGGCGGTGCCGTCCACGTATTCCTGGGGGGTCTTGCCGGCGGCGTTGGCGTATTCCTCGATCTTCTGACCGTGCTCGTCCGAGCCGGTGAGGAACCGCACGTCAAAACCCATCATCCGCTTATAGCGGGCGATCATATCGGCCAGCACGATGTCATAGACGTTGCCCACGTGGGGTTTCCGGCTGGCATAGGCGATGGCGGTGGTGATGTAAAACTTGGGTTTGCTCATATGAGAGCCTCCTTTAACACTAACGGGATAAATGGACCCCGCTTTTATTTGCGGAATGGCACAATACACCATTCTAACCGTTACATTTTATCATATATATAAAAAAATACAACATTTTTTTGTAATTTTTTTGCCAGATGGTGGAAATTTCCTTTCCGTTAGAAAAAGCCTTGATTATTTGCTGGGAAAGTGCTATAATATTTACGCTTATATGATAGTGTGTATAACTGTGCCCTTCACCGGTCAGGAGGTGGGAACGGATGCGAAAACGGTTATGCCTCATATTGGCGGTGCTGATGGCGCTGTGCCTCTGCGGTTGTGACGACCTGCCGGAGACTGCCGACCCCACCCCGGAGCCGGAAACAACGGTGACCGACACCGACAGCACCCCTGCCCGGGATATAGCCCTGGCCTATAGCCACGACGACACCCTCAATCCGTTTGCCGCCGTCACCGAGGTCAACTGTCAGTTGACCGGCTTGCTATACGAGGGTCTTACTGCCGTCGCCGACGGCTTTACCTCCACCGAGGCGCTGGCATCCACGGTGGAGCAGACCGACGACACCCACCTGACCGTCACCCTGCGCAAGGGGGCGGTGTTCTCGGATGGCTCGGCGGTGACCCCGGAGGATGTGACCGCCTCCTTCAAAGAGGCGAAAAAATCCGAGCGGTATCGCCGGTTGTTGCAGAACCTGTCTTCCGCCTCCGTTCAGAATGCCAAGATCGTGTTTACCCTGTCTTCCGCCGACCCTAACGGAAAGGCGTGTTTGATTTTCCCGGTGGTAAAGGCGTCCACCCTCACCACTGAGGCGGGCGAGGCGCCTTTGGGCACCGGCCCGTATGTGATACAGTCCACCAAGACTGGCCATCAGCTCAAAAAGAACACCCACTACACCGCCGACCTGCCTTACAACACGGTGGGTCTGCGGCATCTGCCCAACCGCACCGCCCGTCAGCACGGGCTGTCCTCCGGAGAGATCTCCTATTGTTTCGACGATCTGTCCGAGGGGGATGTTCCCCGCCTGTCCGGCGCCAGCCGGTCGGTGGAGATGAACGACCTGGTTTTCCTGGGTGTAAACACCTCTAAGGGAAAACTGAAGGACGCTGGGGTGCGAAGGGCGCTGTCCCTGCTCCTCGACCGTGAGGCGGTGGTCACCGCCGCCTATACCGGCTGGGCAACCGCTTCGGCACAGCCCTTCCATCCCGCCTGGAAGGCGATGGAAGAGGTCTCCGGCGCCTCTGCCGCCGACCTGGATGCCGCCCTCTCCCTGTTGGACGGGGCAGGATGCACTCCTGATGGCGGCAAACGGCTGGAACTGGAACTGATCTACAGCACCGACCGGGTGGACCGGGCCAAGGTGGCGGACGCCATCCGCACCCAGTTGGAGGTGGGCGGCGTGGCGATCACCCCGGTTCCGCTGGAAGAGGAGGAATACCTCAAACGGCTGGAAAGCGGTAAATACGACCTGTATGTGGGAGAGATCCGCCTGACGGCGGACCACAGCCTGCGCCCTCTCTTGCTGGGCGGCGATGCCTCTTACGGCATCTCCAAAACCGGCGAGGCGGCAAAGGCCTATCGCCAATATCTGTCCGGCGACAGCACCCTTGCCGACTTCATCCGGACGTTTTCCGAGGATATGCCGTATATCCCTCTGTGCTGGCGGGATGGCATAGCGGCCTATGACCGGCGGTTGACCGCCGTGACCCCCACCGGCTACGACCCTTATGCGGGGTTTGCCGGTTGGCAATAAGTTTGTTGGTTTTTCCTGCCTTTGCAGGGTGTCCATAGAATTGAGTTTTAGAAAGGTGTGTTAGTATGATTCGCATCGATAATCGTTACGGAAGCATTGAACTTTCCCAGGAGTATTTCCGCCACCTGATCGGCAATGCGGCGTCCTCCTGTTACGGCGTGGCCGGTATGGTTCGCACCGGTGCCCAGCAGGGTCTGCGCTCCTTGCTGACCCGCCGCACCCACGTGGACGACGGCATCCGTGTCCGCAGTGAGGGCGGTCAGTTGGTGGTGGACCTGCACATTCAGGTGGTGTTCGGTATGAACATCTCCGCCATCGCCAAGAGCATTGTGAATAAGGTTCGCTATACGGTCGAGGAGGCCACCGGACTGTCTGTACGCAAGGTCAACGTGTTTGTTGACAGCATTCAGCCGGAATAAAACACACAGATAGGAAAAGGAGTGTTTACATTGATACAAGGTTCGATGTTGCGGGATGCGATGATTTCGGCATCCAATGCACTGGCCAATGTGAAACAGGCCGTTGATGCCCTGAACGTGTTCCCTGTTCCGGACGGAGATACCGGCACCAATATGTCGATGACCATCGGCAACGCCGCCCGGGAGTTGCGCCGGTTGTCATCCCCCACCGCCACCGAGGTGGCGGACGTGGCGTCCTCCGCTCTGCTGCGGGGTGCCCGGGGCAACTCCGGTGTTATTCTGTCCCTGCTGTTCCGTGGCTTCTCCAAGGGGCTTAAGGGCAAGGAAGAGGCGGACGGCGCCGATCTGGCCCAGGCTTTGTCCCTGGGCGTTGAGGCGGCGTATAAGGCGGTTATGAAACCCACCGAGGGCACCATTCTGACCGTATCCCGTGAGGCCGCCGAGGCCGGTAAGGCTTATGCCGAAACCAACAACGACCCCATCGCCGTGTGGGAGGCCATCTGCGTGGCGGCAGAGGCTTCTCTGGAGCGTACCCCCGACCTGTTGCCCCAGTTGAAAAAGGCGGGCGTGGTGGATGCCGGCGGTAAGGGCTTCTGCGTGATCATCGGGGCGATGCTGGATGTGTTCAAGGGGGGCGAGATCGTCGCCGGCACCGAGGAC
>CAYSRL010000097.1:0-5286 GCA_964433515.1 uncultured Ruminococcus sp. | reverse complement strand
AAAAGGACATCGCCGCAAAAGAAAAGGCGATCGCCGACACCCACGAACAGTTGGGTCAGCGTTTGCGCACCATTGCCAAGACCGGCAACCTGTCGGCTATCCAGCGTCTGCTGAACACCGATAACTATACCGAATATCTGCTCAAGCAAAAGGCGGCTGAGTGCATCTCCCGCCGTGACCAACAGACGATGGATGAACTGGAGGCCACGCTGAAGGACATCAAAAAGCAAAAAGAACAGTTGGAGCAGGATAAAAAGGATATCGAGGCAAAAGAAGCGGAGATCGCATCGCTGAAAGCCCAAAACGATAAGAAAAAGAAGGAACTGGACACCCTGCACTCGGCGGTGCAGACCGAGATCAGCAAGTTGCAGAGCGAAGTGTCCGGCTATAACGCCGACCTGAAGGAGACCCAAAAGAAGATCGCCGAGGCGGACGCCGCCATCGAGGCGCTTATCAAGAGCACGGCCTCCACCGGGCGTTATGACGCCGATATGATGTATTGGCCGGTGCCTACCGTCCGGGCCATCTCCTCCTATTACGGTTCCCGCTGGGGCACGATGCACCGGGGTCTGGATATTGCCAACGGCTCGGTGCCCATCTACGGACAGAATATCGTGGCGGCGGCAGACGGCGTGGTGATTGCGGTCAATTCCACCAGTTGGTATGGCTCCGGTTGGAGTTATGGTTATGGATATTGCGTGATCATCGACCACGGCGTGGACAGCCAGGGCCGCACCATCCACACGATGTACGCCCACTGCTCGGCGACGTATGTCCAGGTGGGCCAAAAGGTAAAGGGTGGCGAAACGGTTATCGCCAAGGCGGGCAACTCCGGCCAGGTCACCGGCCCCCATCTGCACTTTGAGGTGCGGGTCAACGGCGACCGGGTGAACCCCTATCCCACCTACGTACAGCCCAACGTGAACTAAGACCCGAAAATTGGAAAACGGGGGAATATTATGAGAAGAAAAATTAGTTTGAGCACCACCTTGGCGCTGATCATTCTGGCCATCGCCCTGACCATTTCCATCACGATGATGTTGGCGATGCGGCATTTTAACAATCAGTTGCAGTTGGTCAGCGAACGGCAATCGGAATACGAGCACGTGAACGAAGTGGACAACATCGTGCGGGAATACTATCCCAACCTGGATAAGGATCTGCTTCGCCAGGGCATTGCCAAAGGCTATGTGGACAGTCTGGATGACCCCTATGCGGTGTATTATGCCCCTTCACGCTATGTTGCCGAGCAACTGCGTATGTCCGGTAAGGCCAACAACGTGGGCATCACCCTGACGCTGGACGCCCAGTCCCGCCCGGTGGTGGGCCGTGTGCAAAAGGCCTCTGCCGCCGGTAAGGCGGGCGTGGCGGTGGGCGACGTGGTCACCGCCGTGGACGGCCAGTCGGTGGAGGGCAAGAGCCTGTCCGAACTGCAGGCGCTGGTGGCCGGCGCCGAAAAGGTGCTGATCACGGTCAAGCGGGGGGAAGAGAGCCACGCTTTCGACCTGTCCGCCTTTGAGTATACGGTTCGCACGGTGGAGAGCACCACGCTGGACAACATCGGCTATATCCGCATCACCGCATTCTACGATAACACCCCCAGCCAGTTTAAATCGGCGGTGTCCGCCTTACAGGAAAAAGGGGTCACCGGTTTGGTGTTTGACCTGCGGAACAATGCGGGCGGTTCCACCGAGGCGGTCAACGAGATGCTCAGTTATATTCTGCCGTTGGGCACCTATGGTACGATGACCGATATCGAGGGTAACGTAACCAAACTGAACAATACCTCCGGCACACAGGTGAGCCTGTCCACGGTAACTTTGGTGAACGCCGGCACGACCGGAGAGGCCGAGTTTTTTGCCGGTGTGTTGCAGGATGCCAGTTTGACCACCGTGGTGGGACAGACCACCGCCGGCAAGGCCAAATACCAGGAATATTTCACCCTCCCCACCGACCAGTCGGCGCTGAAACTTACCACCGGCGAGTACGGTCTGCTGAAATCCGGCAGTTGGCAGGGCGTTGGCATTATTCCGATGGTGGAGGTAGAGTTGCCGGCCGAACAGGCCAGCATCGCTATGCTGTTAGAGCCGGAGGAGGACGCCCAGGTCAAGGTGGCGTTGGAGCAGATCTCCAATTCGGAGCAGTTGCAGGTGACCACCTCTTCCACCAGCACCACCAAAGCGGAGGAGACCACCAAGAAGACCACCAAAACCACAGAAAAAACCACCAAAGCGGATTAAAGGAACATAAAAAGGGCCGTTGCAACCATCGGTTGCAACGGCCCTTCCCTTATTTTACGGTGATCACATAGGTGTTGCGATAGCCTTCGCCGGGATTCAGATGGATCATATCCGCCTTTTCCATAATGTCCTCAGGTTTGCCCACCGGAGAGGGGCTGGCCACCCAGGGCTCGATACACACAAAGGGCGCCTCGGTCTTGGGGGTGTGCCAGATTCCCAGATAGGGGGAATCGGGGAAGGCCAGATGCACCTGCCGGTTGGACAGTTCGCTGACCAGAGTGACACCCCGGGCGGTATTCCGCAGGAAGATGGCGTCGCCGTCAAACAACTGGTGGCGCAGGGGCAGGCGCTGACCCTCCACCAACGGCAGTTCCTTTATCTTGCCGGTAAAGGCGCAGGTGTCGGGGGTGGTGTCCAGCCATTCCGGCTGACAGGGCTCGTCAAAGATCAGGCTGTAGTTTTCGAACAGATCCCCATCGGTCAAGGGCACGTTAAAGCCGGGGTGACCGCCCACCGCAAAGGGCATCACCGTATCGTCCTCGTTGCGGACGATGGTGGTGACGGAGAGGCTCTCCTCCGCCAGAGCATAGGTCATTTCCAGCACAAACCGGAAAGGGTATTGGGCGAGGGTCTCCTCGTCAGGCTTTAGTTGCAGGGTGAGAGAATCGGTCTTTTGCAGGATGACCTCCCATTCCTTGCCCCGGGCAAAGCCGTGGGATCCCATTTCGTATTTTTTGCCGTTGTAGATATAATAGCCGCCGGTCAACCGACCGCATACCGGGAACAGATTGCTGGCACGGCGAGCCCAAAAGGCGGCGTCCCCCTGCCACAGATATTCGGTGCCGTCCTCCAGACGGCGGATAGACTGCATTTCCGCACCCAGACTGCTGATCTTCACCCGCAGCAGGTGGTTTTCCAGAATGTAAACCATACGGTTTCCTCCCTTGTTTTTATCGGAACAGACCCATTATACCACCTTTCCCCAAATTATGCAAGGGGGCATAACCTCCCCCACCCGCCATCCCCTGCACAAACACCCAATCAACCTCGTAGGGCGATCGTGTCGCCCGAAAAAGGCCCCCTTTTCTTGGCTCCCTTGTCAGGGGAGCAGTCCCAGTTCGCTACCTCACCACCGCCATTCGACCGCCTGGACTAAGCATTGGAAACCAATAAGGCCACCCGGGCACAGAGGGATATAGTAATAGTCGCCCCTTTTTGGGTCTACCGTCACCATATCACTTTATGAACACATCCCGGGTTTTTATTATTGTACCACTTGACATTTTTCGCCGGGGGTGGTAAACTAACCTCAACACGATGATGGGGACGGCCTGTGGCCGGCAGATGCAGAGAGCGCTCGGTTGGTGAAAGAGCGTGACGCCGCCGCAAAATGCCCACCACCCCGGAGTGCCCGCCGAAACAAGGCGGGCCGTCTGACCCCGTTACCGGTCACCAAAGCGCTGTCTGTGACGGCGGAAATTGGGTGGAACCACGGAGTGAATGCTTCGTCCCTTTGCGGGACGAGGCTTTTTTTATTTTTGATTGGAGGAATTTGTATGCTGAACATTACCCTGCCCGGCGGCGTTATCCGAGAGGTGGAGGAGGGCACCACCCTGGATGCCCTGTGCCGGGACATCTCGATGGGTCTGTACCGCAACGCCTGCTGCGCCTATGTAAACGGCAAGGTGGCGGATCTGCGTGACGCCCTGACCGCCGATTGCGAGGTGGCCATCCTCACCTTTGACGACCTGGACGGCCGCAAGGCTTACTGGCACACCGTATCCCACGTGATGGCCCAGGCCGTCAAGCGCCTGTACCCTGAGGTAAAACTGGCCATCGGCCCCTCCATTGACGAGGGCTTCTATTACGATTTTGACGCCGATTTCTCCATCACCCCCGAGGTGCTGGAGTCCATCGAGGCAGAGATGAAAAAGATCATCAAAGAGGGCCTCGAGATCACCCGGTTCACCCTGCCTCGGGAAGAGGCTCTGGCCCGGATGGCGGAGGAACCCTATAAGGTGGAGTTGATCAACGATCTGCCCGCCGATGCCGCCATTTCTTTCTACACCCAGGGCGAGTTCACCGATCTGTGCGCCGGCCCTCACCTGACCGACACCGGCCGCCTGAAGGCCATTAAGTTGCTGTCCGCCACCGGCGCCTATTGGCGTGGCGACTCGAACCGTAAGATGCTGACCCGTATCTACGGCATCGCCTTCCCCAAGGCAAGCCTGTTGGAGGAGCATCTGGTGCGCCTGGAAGAGGCGAAAAAGCGGGATCACAACAAACTGGGCCGTGAACTGGAACTGTTCTCCACCGTGGATGTCATCGGTCAGGGTCTGCCCATCCTGTTGCCCAAGGGCGCCCGGATGATCCAGCTGATGCAGCGCTGGATCGAGGATGAAGAGCAGAAGCGGGGCTATCTGCTGACCAAGACCCCCTTGATGGCCAAGCGGGAACTGTACAAGATTTCCGGCCACTGGGATCACTATCGTGACGGTATGTTCATTATGGGCGACCCGGACGACGAGGAGAAAGAGTGCTTTGCCCTGCGTCCTATGACCTGCCCCTTCCAGTATCAGGCGTATCTCAACCGGGCCCGGTCCTATCGTGACCTGCCTATGCGGTTGGGCGAAACCTCGACCCTGTTCCGCAACGAGGACAGTGGCGAGATGCACGGTCTGATCCGTGTGCGCCAGTTCACCATCTCCGAGGGTCACCTGGTGCTCCGTCCCGACCAGTTGGAGGAGGAGTTCAAGGGCTGTCTGGAACTGGCGAAATACTGTCTGGACACGGTGGGTATGCTGGAAAACTGCACCTTCCGCTTCTCTCAGTGGGATCCGGAGAACCCCAAGAATAAGTATGAGGGCACCCCTGAGCAGTGGAACGAGGCTCAGGCTGTGATGAAGAAGATTCTGGACAATCTGGGGGTGGAATACTCCATCGGCATCGACGAGGCCGCTTTCTACGGCCCCAAACTGGACATTCAGTATAAGAACGTGTTCGGCAAAGAGGACACCATCGTCACCATCCAGATCGATATGCTGCT
>CAYSRL010000096.1:0-5422 GCA_964433515.1 uncultured Ruminococcus sp. | reverse complement strand
ACGATATCCCACCCGGTTTTTTGATACCGGTATTGCGGAAGAGCACGCCGTGACCTTCTCCTCCGGTATGGCTAAGGGCGGCCTTATCCCGGTGTTTGCGGTGTATTCCACCTTTTTACAGCGCAGTTACGACCAACTCATTAACGATACCTCACTGATGAATAACCACATCGTTTTGGCCATCGACCGGGCGGGTGTGGTGCCGGATGACGGCGAGACCCATCAGGGGATCTACGACGTGGCGATGCTCAGCACCATTCCCCATACGACCTTATACGCACCCTCTACCTTTGCAGAACTGGAACTGCATTTGAAACAGGCAATTTACGACACCGACGGCATTGCCGCCGTCCGGTATCCCAAGGGCGGTGAACCGGATGGCCTGGCGGATTACGTTCCTGCCGAGGCTCCCTTTACCCTCACCGAGGGCGGGGATCAGCGGGTGCTGTTGGTGACCTATGGCCGTACTTACGGCGAGGTCAAGGCGTATGCAGACCGCCTTTCCGGACAGGCCCCGGCGGTGCTGAAACTCAACCGGGTTCTGCCCCTTACCGACGACATCGTGGCTCTGGCCAAAGAGTACGCTTGCGTGCTGGTGCTGGAGGAGACTCGGGGCGGTGTGGGCGAACTGTTGGGCAGTGCGTTGCTCAAAGCCGGGTATACCGGCCGTTACGGTGTCCGTGCCATTGAGGAAACGCTGGGCGCCTGCACCACGGCGCAGGGTCTGCGCCGGGTGGGTCTGGACGCAGAGGGCATCGAAAACTTTGTGAAAGAGCACACGGAGGGTCTATGAGCGAGAGTAAAGGCGAACGCCTTGACACCTATCTGGTGAGCGCCGGATACGCCTCCGGCCGGGAAAAGGCCAAGGAACTGCTGGCTTCCGGACAGGTGCTGGTCAACGGCGCCCCGGTGACCAAGGCGTCCCGCCGTGTCACCGCCGCCGATGTGGTGACCTGCGAGGCTCCCCGGCAAAAATATGTGGGCCGTGGCGGCCTGAAACTGGAAAAAGCGGTCTCGGCGGCGGGTCTGACGCTGACGGGGCTGACGGCGATGGATGTGGGCGCCTCCACCGGCGGCTTCACCGACTGTATGTTGCAGTGCGGTGCCGCTCACGTGTATGCGGTGGATGTGGGTCACGACCAGTTGCATCCCTCCTTGCGGGGGGATAGCCGGGTGACGGTGCTGGAGGGCACCGACATCCGTTCAGAGGCGCTGGCACAGACGGTGCCCGCCGGCAGTGTGGCTTTCTGTTCGGTGGACGTGTCCTTTGTGTCTTTGTCCTATATCCTGCCATTCATTCTGCCGTATCTGTCGGCGGACGCCGTCTTGGTCTGTTTGATAAAACCCCAGTTTGAGGCGGGCAGATCCGCTATCGGCAAACATGGGGTGGTGAAGGACCGCAAAGCCCATATCCGGGTGTTGGCGGATCAACTGACTTTGTTTGCAGAGCATCAACTCGTTCCGGTCTGGGTGGGGCATTCTCCCATCACCGGCGGCGAGGGCAATATCGAATATCTGGCCGTTCTGCGGCGGCAGGGTGCGGGTGTCCTCGTGGATCCTGCCACCGTGGTGGAAACGGCGTTTCGTGAACTGAAATAACGGATAGGAGGGAACGCTATGAAAATTGCTGTGGTTCCCAATCAACTAAAAATGCAAAACGATACCCTGGTGCGGACGGTGTCCCGGCGGCTGGCGCAGTTGGGCGCTGACGTGCGGGTGGTGTGCGCTGAGAAAAGCCTTCCCACCACCGCCCAGTTGGTGGAGGCGCTGACCGGTTGTGATCTGGCTATTGCTATCGGCGGCGACGGCACCATTATGCACGTGGCAAAGGCGGCGGCATCGGTGTGCCCGGTGCTGGGCGTAAATGCCGGGCGTTTGGGCTTTCTGGCGGGTATGGAACAGGATGAGTTGGATGCCTTGCCGTCCCTGCTCACCGGCGACTACACGGTGGAGAACCGGGCGCTGTTGGAGATTTCCGTCAATGGCGCTCACCCCCAGACGTTATTGGCAATGAATGAGGCGGTGCTGGCCCGTGGCGGTCTGTCCCGTCTGTTGGATGTGCGGGTGACCGCCGGCGATGACGAGGTGCTGTGCTGCCGTGGCGACGGCATCATCGTGGCGACCTCCACCGGCTCCACCGCTTATTCCTTGTCGGCGGGCGGCCCTGTGGTGGACCCGGCGGTGGATTGCCTCTTGCTGACCCCGGTGTGTCCCCATTCTCTGGATTCCCGGTCCCGGGTGTTGCCCACCCACCTGACCTTGACTCTACAGGCCACCGCCGCCGACGGTGGCGAGGTGTATCTCACGGTGGACGGCGAGCAGAATATACCGCTTACCGCCGCCGATACGGTGTCTGTCCGCCGTGGCGGGGCTACCGCCCGCCTGATACGGCTGACCAACACCACTTTCTACGACGGACTTCGTCACAAATTATCCGATAGGAGATGAGTCTATGAAAACCAGACGACACGCAAAAATTCTGGAGATCATCAACGACAATGCGGTAGAGACCCAAGAGGACCTGCAGGAATATCTGCGCCAGGCCGGGTATCAGGTGACCCAGGCCACCGTATCCCGTGACATCAAAGAACTGCGCCTGATCAAGAGCCCGGTTCGTGGCGGCGGTTATCGTTATACCACCGCCAAGGGCGGCGGAGAACACCTTTCTGCCAAATTCCATTCCATTTTCGGTGGCTCGGTGGTGAACGTCCAGTATGCCCAGAATATTGTGGTGGTGCATTGTCTGCCGGGTATGGCCCAGGCGGCCTGTGCGGCGATGGATTCTATGCATTGGAGCCAGGTGATCGGCACTCTGGCGGGTGACGACACCTTCATCTGCATCGCCACCGGCGAGCGTGAGGCAGAGGATCTGGTGATCGAACTGAAGAAAATGCTCAGTGAAACGGAAAGGTAAGAACGAGTATGCTACACACCTTACATATTGAGAATGTAGCGGTGATCGAGCGGACCGACATCACCTTTTCCGGGGGGCTGACCACCCTCACCGGTGAGACCGGAGCGGGCAAATCCATCGTTATTGATGCCATCAATGCCCTGTTGGGTGAGCGTATCACCCGGGATGTGGTGCGTACCGGTGCGGATAAAGCCTATATTGCCGGCGTGTTTGACGACCTGCCGGCATCGGTGGTTTCGCTGTTGGAGGAACTGGAATTGCTCCCGGAGGAGGACGGCACCCTGCTGATCCAGCGGAGCATCACCGCCGACGGCAAGGGCAGTTGCCGGGTGGGGGGACGCCCCACCACGGTGTCGGTGCTCCGGCAGATCGGCCGGATGCTGGTGAACATCCACGGACAGCACGAAAACCAGGCGTTGCTCCAACCGGAACGGCATGTAGAATACCTGGATCGTTTAGGGGAACTGGAGACGGTCAAGACCGCCTATCAGACGGCGTATCGGGAATACTGCCGCATCCGGCGTGCCATTAAGGCGGCCACGATGGATGAGCAGGAAAAAGCCTTCCGCACCGCCCAGTTAGAACAGCAGATCACCGCTTTGGAAAAGGCGGCCATTCACCCCGGGGAAGAGGCGGAATTGACCGCCCGCCGGGACAGGGCTCGTCACAGCGAAAAATTGGCGGGCGCCCTGCGGTTGGTCCGTGGGGGGATGGAAGACGATGAAACCGGCGGTCAGCAGGGCACCCTGACCCGGTTGACCGACGCCGTCACCGCTTTAAAGAGCGTGGGGGGGATCGCCCCGGAATTGCAGGAACTGGCGGAGCGTTTGCAGAGCAGTCTGTACGAGGTACAGGCGGTGGCGGAGGAAGCCTCGGATTTCGAGGACAGCCTCTCATTCAGCGAACAGGAACTGAGCGCTATTGAGGATCGTCTGGCGTTGATCTCCCGGCTGATGAAACAGCACGCCGTCACCGATGAAACGGCTCTGCTGGACAAACTGGCAGAACTGCAGACCGAATTGGCGGGGATACAGTCCTCCGATGACTATCTGGCTCAGTTGGAGCGCCAGTCGGATGCGGCCCGGGACGCCACCATTTCTGCCGCCGGCGTGCTCACCGAGGCTAGGAAACAGGCGGCGGTGTTGTTTGAACAGGACGTGTGTCAGCAACTGACCTATATGGATATGCCCCACGTGAGGTTGGCGGTGTCGCTGGAGCCTACCGCCCTGACCGCTATGGGCGGGGATAAGGTGGAGTTTCTCATCTCCTCCAACCCCGGCGAACCGCCCAAGTCCATTGCTAAGACCGCTTCCGGCGGTGAACTGTCCCGGATTATGCTGGCGCTGAAAAGCGTACTGGCAAGGGTGGATGACATCGATACCCTGGTGTTTGACGAGGTGGACAGCGGCATCAGCGGTCACGCCGCCAGTAAGGTGGGCGCCCTGATGCGGGGCATCGCCGAAAACCGGCAGGTGCTGTGCGTCACCCATCTGGCGCAGATCGCCGCCTGTGGACACAGCCACCTGTTGGTGAGCAAATCGGTGGAGGACGGCCGCACCTATACCGAGGTGAAGGCGCTGTCCGAGGACGACCGCCTGCGGGAATTGGCCCGGATTATGGGCGGCACCGTCACCGACACCACCCTGTCGGCGGCCCGGGAACTTTACCGCCGGGCACAACAATAAGGAGAATCGATATGAAACGACAAGTAAAAGAGCGCACCCCCGAGGAGATCGAACGGTTGAACCAAAAGAATCAGCAGCAGTACTCCTTGGTGGCCGCTATTCTCTGGGCGGTCTGTTCGGTGGTCTGGGCTGTGACGTTGGTTCTGGACGTCCTCCACGAGGCTGCCACTCTGCAGATCGTTCTGCACGTGGTGTGTGCCGGTTGCACGGCGGCTTCCTCTGTGCTGCACTTTATCCGCTGGCATCGGATGAAAAAGGCTGACACCGTCTCTGCCGAGGATACCCTTGACAGCGAGGATAAATAAACGTATAATAACCCCAATTTATATAAGGAGAGATACCAATGACCGTATACGAAGAATTGGTTGCCCGTGGGCTGATCGCTCAGGTGACCGACGAGGAACAAATCAAAGAACTGATCAACGCCGGAAAGGCAACCTTTTACATCGGTTTTGACCCCACCGCCGACAGTCTGCACGTGGGTCACTTTATGGCTCTGTGCCTGATGAAACGTCTGCAGATGGCGGGCAACAAACCCATCGCCCTGATCGGCGGCGGCACCGCTATGATCGGCGACCCCTCCGGCCGTACCGATATGCGCTCGATGATGACCCGGGAGCAGATCCAGCACAACTGCGACTGCTTCAAAAAGCAGATGGAGCGGTTTATCGAGTTCGGCGAGGGCAAGGCCCAGATGGTGAACAACGCCGATTGGCTGCTGGATCTCAATTACGTGGAGGTGCTCCGTGAGGTGGGCGCCTGTTTCTCGGTGAACAATATGCTCCGTGCCGAGTGCTATAAACAGCGTATGGAAAAGGGTCTG
>CAYSRL010000095.1:0-5536 GCA_964433515.1 uncultured Ruminococcus sp. | reverse complement strand
TGGGCCAGACCCCCTCTGCCTATGTGAATACGGTGCGCCTGGAACGGGCCGCCGAACAACTGGCCACCACCCAGCGGTCGGTGCTTGAGGTGATGCTGGACGTGGGGTTCCAGAACACCTCCTATTTCAACAAACTGTTTAAAGAAAAATATCACGTATCCCCCCGCAAATACCGCTCAGGCGCTATGGCCATACTGGGTAAAACGGAATGAGAAACGCCGATGCAACCATTGGTTGCATCGGCGTTTCTTGCTTATTCACCGTCGCCGTATTTCTCCGATTGCAGGCGGAACATCTCGGCGTATTTGCCGTTCTGTTCCAGCAATTCCTCGTGACTGCCCCGCTCCACCAGTTTGCCGGTGTCGAACATATAGATGGTGTCCGCAATGCGGGTGGTGGACAGACGGTGGGAGATAAACACCACCGTTTTATCCTGGGTATGGTGCAGGATGGACTGGTTGAGTTGATACTCCGCCATAGGATCCAGCGCCGAAGAGGGCTCATCCATAATCACAATGGGATGATCCGCCGCAAACACCCGGGCAATGGCCACCTTCTGGGCCTCACCGCCGGACAGGTTGGTGCCATCCTCCCGGAACTCACGGGTCAGGTGGGTGTCGATGCCCTCGGGCAAGGTCTCCAATTTGGCGGTGAAATCCGACTTGTCCAGCGCCGACAGCACCGTGTCACGGTGGGCGGACTCGGTATAGTCACCGTTCATCACGTTGTGAGCGATAGAGGTAGCAAACAGGCGATAATCCTGAAACACCGTGCCGATCTGCTTGCGATAGGCCGCCGGGTCATATTCACGGATGTCCACGCCGTTGTACAGGATCACACCCTCGGTGGGGTCATAGAGCCGCATCATCAGTTTGATAAGGGTGGTCTTGCCCGCACCGTTATAGCCCACGATCGCCACCTTGTCGCCGGCTGTGATGGTGAGGTTCACGTTCCGCAACGCCTCACGGCACTCGTTGGAGGAGGGCTCCTCACGGAAACGGTATTTGGGGTGGGCGGAGAACTCATAGGAGAAACTCACGTTCCGGAATTCCAGACTTTCAAACGGCGGCAGATCGGTCTTTTCGCCGGTCACGACCGGCTCAAACCGCAAAAACTCACGCCATTTCTCAATATACAACGAGTGGTTGGGGAAATTGATGATACGGCGGACAAGCCCCAACAGAAGCCAACGGATGTTCCAAACCACCTGAATGGCGGCGGCAAAGCCACCGATCTCCAACACGCCCGCCTTGAGTTTGAAGATCATATACAGCAAAGTGCCGTAGAAGGTCAGATGCTGCACCATACCGAAGCCCAAGCCGTACAGCAGATAGTATTTTTTGCCGTATTTATACTGACAATCAATGATCTTCACATTGTTTTCGGCGTACTGCTCCATCACCATCTCTTCCGCATCGCTGATGCGGATCTCCTTGGCGTAATCGCCCAGATGGAACACACGGTTAATGTAGCCGTTGACACGCCACAGAGGACGGATCTCCTTCTCCCGATTATAATGCAACCGATTGGCCATCGACTCGCACACGATGGAGATCACCGAGGACACCAACAACACCACCGCAATCAGCGGGTCGATGCTGAGCATCAGGCCAAACAGCGAAGTAGAGCCTACCAGCTTACCGATGAAGGTGGCGGTGTCCTGCACCACCTGCAGCGCCCGCTTTCGGGACTCGTCCATCGCCCACACGAAATCGTTGTAGAATTCGGGGTCGTCAAAGCAGGCCAAGTCCAACTGCTGAGCCTTACGAAACAGTTCCTCGTGCATCTTCAGGTGGAGTTTTTCGCTCATCACACCGTTAAACACGAACCAGAACCACTTGTCCAGGCCGTACAAGACCAACATCGCCACACTCATCACGCCGATGATGATGGCGGCCCGCACAAAGGAACCGTCCGCTGCGCTGACCTCGCCCAGCAGGAAATAGTTGAAATAGGCGCCGGCTACAGCCAGCAATTCGATCAGCAGGATCTCGACGAATGTGAGTACGAACAGACCGGGTGTGTAGTGCGCCACCTTTTTAAGGGCGAACCAGTTGTTGCTCACCACGGTGGCAAAGGATTGGCGAGGACGCTTACGTGTATTCTTACTCATTCTCGCTCACCTCGCTCCCCAGATAGTTCTCCGCCTGACGGCGGAACATAGCGGCATAGGTGCCGTTTTTCTCCATCAGTTCGGCGTGGGTGCCGCTCTCGGTGATCTCACCGTTCTCCATCAGCAGCACCCGGTCCGCCAGCACCGCCGAGGACAGACGGTGGGAGATAAAGATGACCCCTCTCCCCTCGGTGGCCCGCATCATATTCTCGAACATCGTATACTCCGCAATGGGGTCCAGCGCCGAGGAGGGCTCATCCAAGATGACAAAGGGTGTGTGGCGATAGAACACACGGGCCAGCGATACCTTCTGCGCCTCACCCACCGACAGATTCTCACCCTTATCGTCAAACTCACGGGTCAACACAGTGTCGATGCCTTTCTCAAAGGTGGAAATCTTATCGTAGATGCCCGCCTCTTTGAGGGCGGCGATGATGGCCTCATCCTCTGCCTTTTCCGTGGACAGGGTCACATTCTGCCGCACCGTAGCCGAGAGGATCTTAAAATCCTGGAACACAGAGGAGAACGCACCCCGATAATCCTCCACAGGCAGGTCACGAACGTCGGTGCCGTCCAGCGATACGCTTCCCTCGGTGGGGTCGTAGAGACGCAGAAGCATCTTCACCAGCGTGGTCTTGCCGCTACCGTTGGCGCCGACGAGAGCCACCCGCTCCCCTTTATGTAAGGTTAGGTTGACGTGCTTGAGGGTATCCGCCTCGGCGCCGCCATAGCGGAAAGAGAGGTCTTTTACCTCAATGGTGGCAGGCTCAGCGGGCATCTCCTTATTACCATCGGCGATGGCAGGCTCATAATCCAGAAAATACCGCACGTCGTTGAGGAAATACGCCTGCTCACGGAAATCCGCAAAATTCTGGATGAGGTTGTTGATACTGCGGGAAATCGAGCCGATGGAGCCCAGCACCACCAAGCAGTCACCCACCAGCATATCCCCCGTCACCATGGTGCGCCATACGGCGTAGAGGGTGGCACCCAAAATGGTGAACACCTCCAGGCCCACCTGCTGGATATAGCCGAAGAGGGCACGGCGACCGCCATGCTTTTTGACGATATCCCGGATCTGCTCATAGCAGGTTTTCAGATCCACCAGCAACAGCCGCCACATGCCGCCGATACGCATCTCCTTGGCATACTCGCCCAGATAGAAGGTGCGCCGGACGTATTCCACACGGCGTACCACCGGCTTTTTGGCGTCCTCTTGGTCATAGAGGGCTTTCACCTCTTTGCGCTTGAAGATGCCGAACACCATCGGGAGCAGAGCAAACACCAACAGCCACGGATCGATAACGAATAACAAAAGCGAGTTAGCGGTCAGAGAAATGATCTTATCCAGCATACCGTCCGTCGCCTCAAAAGTGCGCATAATGCGGTTGTGGATCTCGTTCATCGCCTTGACGTATTTGTCGTAGAATTTCGGGTTTTCGTAACAGGCCAGTTCCACCTTGGCCGCCTTACGGAACAGCATCCCCTCGGCGTGGGAGGTGAACTTGCGAGTTTCTTTCCAAGTAGGCACCTGCCAGAAGTAATTGAGGCCTGCGTTACCGAGGATATTGACGATACCCAGTATCACCACAAACCGAATAACGGAATCGATCCCCTGGGCGGTCTGGGCGGTGTTCACCACCAGCCGCAGGGCGTAGGTCTCGCTCAGGAACCCCATAACGCCCCACCAAATCGTAGAGAAAAAGTACATGATCACGTAGAGGGGGGCAGACTCCCACACGATATTCAGCGCAAACAGGGTGTTGGATGCCACCCGTTTGGCGCTGATGTCTTTCTCCTTCTTTTTCTTTTCTTTCTTTGCCATAATTCCTCCTAAAAATCAAAAGAGTCTTCCTGACGAAGACTCCATACCCTCACGCTATATTCTGCCGCTTCATCCCATCAAACGGTCAGCCGTGAATGATAATTGTCCCCATCATACCGATATTTCATCTTCATATCATTCACCGCCTTTCCTTGTTAGATTAGCACACCGGTCACCCGCCGTCAAGCGAGCCGTAGTTGAATCGGCTCAACCATCGGTTTTCCACCCTTTGCCGGTGAAAGTGTGCAAATAATAGTGTACCCCCCCCCCGACTTTATTTGTCAAGGGTTTTCGCCCATTTTTTCGGATATTTTTTGCATTTTATTTTCGCAATGGTGTGGGGGTTCCGCTTTGTTTCATCCTATCATAGGTTTAAACACCTGGCAATACACGATCTTTATCTGCTCGACAATCTCTTTTGCCCGAAAAACCGTTCGTGGGGGACGTCGAGACCGCCGTTCCCCACACACGCCAACCGGAATCCGCAGGAGCGTGCGGCCCCGCACGTCCGATTTTGATTATACCGCCACGGTTTCCTAAGAACAAGTCTTGTTTTTGGGTGAAATGTATGATATAATGATTACAGAAAAAACATCCCGCAACCCCCGCAAATGCCGTTTAGGCGCTATGGCCATACCGGGGAGATGGGATCGAGAAAAAGGCTCCGGCAACGGAGTCTTTTTCTCTTGACATCCGGGTATAGATATGCTACAATGCTTTGCGATGAGGGAGTAGCGAGCGTCCCGGACGTAGCAAGTCAACATACTGGCACACAGCCTGGCTTGCTTTAATTTGCGAGACTCATGTAAGCTGTTACGCTGTACATGGGGTCTCTCTATCCTGACACCAAGTACGGTATGCCGTGCTTGGCTTTTTTATTTCCAGGAGGGTTAAACAATGAATCTTGATTTTTCCTTTTTCTTCACCAACGTGGCTCTGGGCGTAGGTCTGGCGATGGACGCTTTTTCGGTGTCGCTGGCCAACGGTCTGGGCGAGCCCTGTATGAAGCAGAGAAAAATGGTGGGGGTTGCCGGCATCTTCGCCGGGTTCCAGTTGGCGATGCCGCTCATCGGCTGGTTCTGTGTCCACACCGTGGCTCAGTATTTTGCCGCTTTCGAAAAGTGCATACCCTGGATCGCTCTGGCGCTGCTGAGTTTTATCGGCGGAAAGATGCTGATAGAGGGCATCCGCCACGAGGGTGGGCCTTGCGAACAGTCCGCCGTAGGCCTGACGGCGCTGTTGGTGCAGGGGATTGCCACCTCCATCGATGCCCTGTCGGTGGGATTCACCATCGCCAACTATAACTGGGCAGAGGCATTGCTGGGATGCGGGCTTATCGGCGGGGTCACCTTTGTGATCTGCTATGCCGGTATCGCCATCGGCAAAAAGGCCGGCACCGCCCTGGCCGGGAAAGCCGGGATCCTTGGCGGAGCGATTTTGATTTTGATCGGTTTGGAGATTTTTATCACCAGTTGGTTTTGAGATAATTGTTAGTGTTTCAGCGGAGGAGCGACAGAGGAAGGCTGTTGCTCCTCCGCTAAATCTTTTCGGCTCTGCCTCAGATGAAATGAAATCCACCCACCGCCCCAGCGATTTCA
>CAYSRL010000094.1:0-5603 GCA_964433515.1 uncultured Ruminococcus sp. | reverse complement strand
AACCAACCACGGGTCTGGTCCACACCCTCGGAGATAAAGTCCGCCGGGAACTGCTCAGCGAACAGATCCTGATTCTCAAAGGGATAGTGATGCTGAGCAAAAGGCATCGCACCGGAATCGAACCAACAGTCGATAACCTCCGGCACCCGCTTCATCTCGCCGCCGCACTGGGGGCAGCGCAGGGTGACGCCGTCAATAAAGGGACGGTGCAATTCCACGTTTTCGGGGCAGTCGATCGCCATCGCCTTCAGTTCCTCACGGCTGCCGATGGCGTGCTGATGACCGCAGGAGCACTCCCAGATATTCAGAGGGGTACCCCAATAGCGGTTACGGCTGATACCCCAGTCCTGCACATTCTCCAGCCAATCGCCGAACCGGCCCTTGCCAATGGATTCGGGGATCCAGTTGACGGTGTTGTTGTTGCGGATGAGATCCTCCCGCACGGCGGTCATCTTGATAAACCAAGACTCCCGGGCATAGTAGATAAGGGGCGTATCGCACCGCCAGCAGAAGGGATAATCGTGCTCAAACTTGGGCGCCTCAAACAACTGTCCACGGCTATCCAAGTCCACCAGCACCTTGGGGTCAGCGTCCTTGACAAACAGACCGGCAAAGGGAGTTTCCTCGGTCATATGACCGGAACCGTCCACAAACTGCACGAAGGGCAGGTCGTATTTGCGGCCCACCTGGGCATCGTCCTCACCAAAGGCGGGGGCAATATGCACGATGCCGGTACCGTCGGTCATAGTGACGTAATCGTCGCAGGTGACATAGAAGCCCTCTTTGCGCTGTTTGTCCGCCACCGCTTTGGCGCAGTCGAACAAGGGCTCATAGGCTTTATGCTCCAGGTCACGGCCCGCATAGGTCTCCAACACCTCATAGGCGGGAGCATCCTCGGCGGCCAGTTTGCCCAATACCCGATCCAGCAGAGCCTCGGCCATATAATACGTATAGCCGTCGGCAGCCTTCACCTTGCAATAGGTCTCATCGGGATTGACGCACAGCGCCACGTTGGAGGGTAGCGTCCAGGGGGTGGTGGTCCAGGCCAGGAACCAGGCGTCCTCATTTACCACTTTGAAACGGACGATAGCCGAGCGCTCTTTCACGCACTTATAGCCCTGAGCCACCTCATGGCTGGACAGAGGGGTTCCGCAACGGGGGCAATAGGGCACGATTTTAAAGCCCTTATACAGCAGTTGCTTGTCCCAGATCTGCTTGAGAGCCCACCACTCAGACTCGATATAATCGTCGTGATAGGTCACATAGGGGTCGTCCATATCCACCCAGAAACCAACGGTGCCGGAGAAATCCTCCCACATACCCTTGTATTTCCAGACGCTTTCTTTACATTTGCCGATGAAGGGCTCCAGACCGTATTTCTCGATCTGCTCTTTGCCGTCCAGACCCAGTTGTTTCTCAACCTCCAGTTCCACCGGCAGACCGTGGGTGTCCCAACCGGCCTTACGGGGCACCATATACCCCTTCATCGTCCGGTAGCGGGGAACCATATCCTTGATGACCCGGGTGAGCACGTGACCGATATGGGGCTTACCATTGGCGGTGGGGGGACCGTCGTAAAAGGTATAGGTCTCCCCTTTTTTGCTCTGTTCGAGAGTCTGTTCAAAGACCTTGTTGTCGGTCCAGAACTGCAGAACCTCCCGCTCACGCTGTACAAAATTCATATTGGTGGATACTTTCTTGTACATCTCATAACCTCCAAAAAATAAAAATCCCCCGTCCTGCACATCAGGACGAGAGGTCATCTCGCTATACCACCTATGTTGCACGTACCGTCATACGCCTTCCCGCTAACGGTGGAAAACCGTCCGTGCCTAGTGGTCACCCATTCAGCCGGCAACTCCCGAGTGATATTCCCGCAAAGATCCTCCACCGGGCTTACACCCTCCCCGGTTCGCTGTGGGATACACCCTTTGCGCTACTGTCTCGTTCATAGTCTTTATAAGGTAATATTCATAACATAGTAATCATACCCTACCCCGCCCCAATTGTCAAGGGGGAAAATGCACAGGAAAACCGCCCGGAGCGTATGCTTCGGGCGGTTTCCTGTTAGAGGGGTGTTTTGAGGAGGATGTACCCGGGTTCTAACAGGGGGTAATACGGTTGCGGCTCCGTATCTCCCTCCCGAGTACACATTCAGTATAGCGAACAAATATGAAAAAACTATGTCGAAATAATGAATTCTCAGTAAGAAAACTGTGAACACAAAAAATTTTTCAAAAAAGTCAAACAAATGTTTGCATTTTCCGAACATATGTGCTATACTGGTGCAGGAAAGGTAAAATTCTGCAGATTTAGGAGGTTTTTCTATGAAACCCTTGAACGAAAAACAGCAAAAAGTCCTGACTTTTGTGAAGGAGCGCCTGAATGACGGCATCCCCCCTTCGGTGCGGGAGATCTGCGAGGCCACCGGCATCAAGTCCACCTCCACCGTCCACGCCTATCTCAAGCGGCTGGAGGATGAGGGCTATATCGACCGCCGCAGCGGTCTCAACCGGGCCATCCGTCTGCCCGGCGAGAGCGTCACCCGGGTGCCTCTGCTGGGCCGGGTCACCGCCGGTATGCCCATTCTGGCGGTGGAAGAAGTAGAGGATTATGTCCCCTTCTCCGGCGGCAGCCAGTATCCTGCCGGCGAGTTGTTTGCCCTTCGGGTGACCGGCACCAGTATGATAGGCGCCGGCATTCTCGACCGGGACGTGGTGATCGTCCGCCGCACCAACACCGCCCAAAACGGCGATGTGGTGGTGGCGCTGGTGGGTGACGAGGCCACCGTCAAGCGCATTTACGTGGAAAAGGACCACATCCGCCTGCAGCCGGAAAACCCGGAGTATGAGCCCATCATCGTCAAAGAAGCCGTGGTGCTGGGCAAGGTCATTTCTCTGGTGCGGTATTTCTGATGGCCACGCCAAAATATCTTATCAGCGCCTGTTTGTGCGGGCAGCATTGCCGGTATGACGGCGGCACCTTTGACTATCCCCAGCTGCGGGAACTGGCCGAGGCGGGAACCGCTCTCCCCTATTGCCCGGAGCATAGAGGCGGTCTGCCCATCCCCCGAAAGCCCTGTGAGATTCTGGGGGACCGGGTGTTGGCAAAAGACGGCACCGACTGCACCGCCGAATACCTCCGGGGTGCCGAGGCGGCATTGGCGCTGTGCCAAAGGCACGGCATCACCGCCGCCATCCTCAAAGAGGGCAGTCCCAGTTGCGGGGTCTGCCGTATCCGGGACGGCAGCCACACCGGACGCAAGATCCCCGGAATGGGGGTCTCAGCCCGGTTGCTGAGTGAGAATGGCATCACCCTGTATACCGAAGAGAACTTGCCGAAAGAACTCATAAAGTAAAAACAGTCCGCACCGAACGGTGCGGACTGTTTTTACTTATACTTACGCCAAGGCATATTTGTCCGAATACTCCTTGAACGCCTCCATAAAGTCCTCGCTGTTGTGCTTGACACCGTGGAGATAGTTGTGGATGTCGTAGGCGTTGTGCTCGGTCTCGATGATGGCCACCGCCACATTGGAGCAGTGGTCGGACACACGCTCAAAGTTGGTCAGAGCATCCGACAGCACAAAGCCCATCTCAATACTGCACTCGCCGTGGCGCAGACGGCGGATGTGGTTGGAGCGGATCTTGGCGATCAGGTCGTCGATCACCTGCTCCAAGGGCTCCACCTGCCAGGCCAGCGCCGTATCGTTCTCGGCATAGGCCCGGTCGGTGATATCCATAATCTCCCGGATGGCCTCCACCAACACCTTCAGTTCCGCCTTAGCCTCGTCCGTAAAGGACAGACCCTTTTCGTGCAGTTCCTTGGCGCTGCCGGTCAGGTTCAGGGCGTGGTCGCCCAGACGCTCAAAGTTGCCGATGGCGTGGAGCATCTTAGAGACCACCTGAGAATCCTTTTCGGACAGAGAGCGGGAGGACAACTGCACCAGATAGGTGCCCAGTTTATCCTCGTCCTCGTCCAGGGTCTTCTCGGCGGCACGGATCTCCTCCACCGTATCCTCATCGTATTTGTCAAACAGGCCGATGGCCCGCACCACGTTCTGGTGGGCCAGGGCGCACATACTCACCGTTGCGGCATTGCTCTCAGACACCGCCACAGAGGGAGAATTGAGCAAACGCTCGTCCAGGAACAGCCCTTTTTCCCTCGGCTCTTCCTTGCCGTCCGGCACCACTATCTTAGCCAGTTTCTCCATCCACTTGCCCATAGGCAGCAACAGAGCCGCCGTCAGCACATTAAAGATGGAGTGGCAAACCGCCACCGCAAAGGCGCTGGATTGACTCTCGTCATTCAGAAACAGATGCAAGGCGCCTTGATCGGGCAGCAGATAATCAAACAGCATAAACAACGGCAGCCAAACCACCGTTCCGATGAGATTCATAGCAAAATGCAACACCACCACCCGCTTTGCATTGCGGTTGGTGCCAATGCTGGAAATCAGCGAGGTGACACAGGTGCCGATGTTGGCACCCATTACCAGCGGAATGGACATAGCGTTGGTAATGGCACCGTTCATAGCAAAGGTCTGCACAATACCGATGGTGGCGGCAGAGGACTGGATAATACCGGTGAACACCGTGCTGATAAGCAAGAGCACCAACGGGTTGCTGAACATACCCAAAACCTGCTTAAACTCCTGCAGCTCAGACAGAGGCTCCACCGCATCGCCCATCATCTTCATACCGTAGATGAGCACAGCGAAACCGATCAACACCGTGCCGATGCTCTTTTTCTGGTCTTTTTTGCACGTCATCAGCATCACCGTGCCGATCAGCGCCAGCACCGGAGCAAAGTTCTCCGGTTTCAGCATCAGAATACCGATATTGCCGCTCTCGATACCCGCCAGGGACAGGATCCAGGAGGTAAAGGTGGTGCCGATGTTGGCGCCGTAAATAACGTACAAAGTCTGGGACATGGTCATCAGACCGGAGTTGACCAGACCCACCAGCATCACGGTGGTGGCCGACGAGGACTGCACCGCAATGGTGATCGCCGCACCCAGCAGGATGCTGATAAAGGGGTTAGAGGTAGCGGTCTTGAGGGTGCGCTCCAGCTTACCGCCGGACATTTTCTCCAGACTGCCGGACATCACGTTCATACCGAACATAAAGAACACCAGACCGATGATCAAACCGATAACGATGGACAACCAATTTTGGGAGGTCATCTCCGTAATGGTGGTAGGCATTTCTATCATCCTTTCATTTTAAACAATGGTTATGGACAATATGTGATCGGGCAAACACCCGGAATTGTTGTTGCAAAAACCGAGGAAATTCTCACTCTCCCCCATTATGAGTACATACTAGCACACCCGCCACGGAATTTCAATATTTTCGGCGAATTTTCCCCTTCGTCAAAACCTCTAAAGATTTTTCCACAATGTGAGATAATTTTACAAAAAAGAAAAGTAAGACCCGCCCGGGGCTAACCGGGCGGGTCTTTTAGGATTTATTTCGTTTTGAGATATTTCACCGTAGACCAGCCGGAATAATACTTCACGCCGTTGACGGTCTTGTAGGTGCGGACACGCACATAGTAGGTGGTCTTGGCCTTGAGGCCGGTCAGGGTGGCGGAGGTGGTCT
>CAYSRL010000093.1:0-5617 GCA_964433515.1 uncultured Ruminococcus sp. | reverse complement strand
GATGCGGGACATCCGCAAGCAGATGCAGATCATTTTCCAGGACCCCTATTCTTCGCTGCCTCCCCGTGACACCGTGGGCGGTCTGCTCAGCGAGCCGGTCAAGGTGCACAAGATCGTGCCCAAAGACCAGGTGAAGGATTACGTGCTGGATCTGATGGATAAGTGCGGTCTGCGGGATTATTATTTCGAGCGGTATCCCCACGAGTTTTCCGGCGGTCAGCGTCAGCGTATCTGTATCGCCCGTGCCCTGTCGGTAAATCCCAAATTGGTCATCTGTGACGAGCCGGTCTCCGCTCTGGACGTGTCCATTCAGGCGCAGATCATCAACCTGCTGAAGGAATTGCAGCGGGAGATGAACCTGGCGTACGTGTTCATTTCTCACGACCTGTCGGTGGTTAAGTTTATCTCCGACAAGATCGGCGTGATGTATCTGGGTGCGATGATGGAGTTCGGCACCAAAGAGGATATCTTCCGCAATCCCCTGCACCCCTACACCAAGGCGCTGTTCTCTGCCGTCCCCAACCCGGACCCCACCCAGAAGATGCAGCGTATTGCGTTGGGCGGCGACATCCCCTCTCCCGCCAATCCGCCCAAGGGCTGCCGGTTCCACACCCGCTGCCCCTATGCTAAGGAGATCTGCAAGCACGTGGTGCCGGAGTATAAAGAGCACGAGCCCGGTCACTTTGCCGCTTGCCACCTGCTGGATGAGGAGTAATCGCTGTGGCTGAGAAAAAGAAAAAAGAGAAGATCACCTATGTCGACGACGGCCGTTCTTTGGCGGATATGTCCGGCGTGGACGCCGGTATGGGCAAGTATTTCCGGAGCCCCCCTTCCCAGACCTCCTTTCGGGATAAGTGGAACACGTTCTGGGCGGCGTTTCGGATGATGTTGATACCCACGTTGGTGGCCAGCCTGTGTCTGGCGCTGATGTTTGGTGTGATGTATCTGCTTTTTCGGTTCGCTTCGTGATACAAGAGACAAAAGACACGCTCTGTTGTTGCAGAGCGTGTCTTTTTCGTGTCAAACAATGGGGGTTCACAAAATCAACTCCCGTAAAATTCCTGTTGATAATTTCCGACGGATTGTGTATAATGAAACCAGTAAAAAGTGAGGTGTTTCCTGTGAACATAACCAAAGACATTGTGTATATCGGGGTCAACGACCACGACATTGACCTGTTTGAGGGGCAATATGTGGTGCCGCATGGTATGGCGTACAATTCCTACGCCATCCTGGATGCCAAGATCGCCGTGATGGACTCGGTGGATGCCCGGTTTGTGGAAAAGTGGATGGACAACCTGTCCGCCGCCCTGGGCGGCCGAACCCCGGATTATCTTATTGTCCAGCATATGGAGCCGGATCATTCCGCCGGCATCACCGCCTTTGCCGAGGCATATCCCGCCGCCACCATCGTGGCGACGGCCAAAGCCTTCACGATGATGGGGCAGTTTTTCGGCACTGAATACGCCGACCGCCGCCTGGTGGTGGGGGAGGGGGACACCCTTTCTCTGGGTGCCCACACCCTCACCTTTGTCACCGCCCCGATGGTTCATTGGCCGGAGGTGATGGTGACCTACGACAGCACCGATAAAGTTCTGTTTTCCGCCGATGGCTTCGGCAAGTTCGGTGCCCTGGATGCGGAGGAGGATTGGGCCTGTGAGGCCCGCCGGTATTATATCGGCATCGTGGGCAAATACGGCGCTCCGGTGCAGACCCTGCTGAAAAAGGCGGCGGCTCTGGACATCGCCGCCATCTGCCCCTTGCACGGGCCGGTGCTCACCGAAGATCTGGGCTATTATATCGGCCTGTACGATACCTGGTCTTCCTACCGCCCGGAGAGCGAGGGCGTGGCCATTGCCTATACCTCGGTATACGGCAACACCAAAAAAGCGGTGGAAAAACTGGCATCGCTGCTGGAGCAAAAGGGGGTCAAGGTGGCGCTCAGCGACCTGGCCCGGTGCGATATGGCCGAGGCGGTGGAGGATGCCTTCCGGTATGACCGGTTGGTGTTGGCCACCACCACCTATAATGCGGATGTGTTCCCCTTTATGCGGGAGTTTATCAGCCACCTGACCGAGCGGGGCTATCAGAACCGCCGGGTGGCCTTTGTTGAGAACGGCAGTTGGGCGCCGATGGCCGCCAAGGTGATGATGGGGATGCTGGAAAAGAGCAAAAACCTCACCTATGCCGAGAACACCGTCCGGATCTTATCCGCTCTGAACGCTGACAGCACCGCCCAGATCGAGGCATTGGCGGCGGAGTTGGCGGAATAAATGGGCGGTATATGGAAAATCTAACAAAAACAAACAGGAGGTAATGACGATGAAAAAGTATGTGTGTGACGCCTGCGGTTGGGTGTATGACGAGGAGGCCGGCGCCCCGGATCTGGGCATCGCCCCCGGCACCAAGTTTGAGGATCTGCCGGAGGATTTTGCCTGTCCTCTGTGCGGAGTCGGCACGGAACTGTTCTCCGAGGCATAAGATGGAAATGAAGGGCAAATTCCTTTTGGGAGCGCCCCTTTAACCGAGCGAAGCCCCGGTGGCGACACCGGGGCTTTTTCGCAGAATGAGGGAGATGGATACATAATGGAGATGGTTTGGCTGACCGCCCTTGGTGTGGGCGGAGCGACGGTGCTGGGTGCGGTGATCGGCTTTGTGTTCAAAAAAGCGTCCCATCGGTTTTCGGATATCGTATTGGCTTTTGCCGCCGGCGTGATGCTGGCGGCGGCGGTGCTGGGTCTGATTCTGCCCAGCCTCCAATACGGTGGTGATGGTTCTTGGCTCATCACAGTGGCGGGCATTTTCGCCGGTGCGGTGTGCCTGAATCTGATGGATAAGATGATCCCCCATTTGCACCGGCTCACCGGTATGGAGGCGGAAGCCCACCCGGATGCCAAGACCAGCAAGGTGCTGTTGTTTGTGGCGGCGATCGCCATACATAATCTGCCGGAGGGTATCGCCGCCGGTGTGGGCTTTGGGTCGGAGAATACCGCCCAGGCGCTGATGATTGCCGGCGGTATTGCCCTGCAAAACATCCCGGAGGGTATGGTGATCATCGGCCCGATGCTGGCCGCCGGGATAAAGCCGGGCCGCACCTTCCTGATTGCGGCCGCCACCGGTCTGGTGGAGGTTGTCGGCACCTTTATCGGCTATTTTGCGGTGACCGTGTCCACGGCGATATTGCCCTTTGCTCTGGCCTTTGCCGGCGGCACGATGCTGTACGTTATCAGCGACGAGATGATCCCCGAGACCCACGCCCACGGCAGTCAGCGGGGCGCCACCTACGCCCTGCTGGTGGGCTTTTGTCTGATGCTGGTGATGGATGTATGGCTAGGATAAGGGGAAGAGTACGATACTGGAAATAGTGTAAAAAAGCGAACCCGGTGACCGTTTTGGCCACCGGGTTTTGTGCCGGGGAAAGTGCTTGTCGGAGTTTCTGCTGGTGCAAAACTATTTCTTTTTTACATTGTAAAAAACGAGAGCAAACTGACATCCAAACCATATCGCCAAAGACGCCAATTTTATGGGCAGCCAATTGGATAAGATCTGAAGGTTAAAAACAACAGGGAAAAGTACAATAGCGGTAATATAGCACATTTTCACCCAAACGGGCAGTTCGGAAAAGCGAACTCGTTTTCTCTCTTTTTGCGTTTGTTTAGAAAAATTGATTTTCAACAAACGTTTTATATGGACAAAGCAAATAAACACTCCATAAAGAATGATTACAACAAATGCAGCGATTGAAATAATAATATCAGCATACGCAAAGTCTTTGGAAAAACACAAAATCAGAAATAAGGTTGAAAGCAGCAACACTAAGGTGCAGTACCATAGGGTCCCTGAGATCCAAAGCCCCTTTTTAATAATATTGATCGATCGTGGGGCGTATTCGGTTTCGCTTGGCGTTATGGTATTGTAAAAATTTTTACGATAAATCACGAAGGCGGTTGTTGAAATGATCCAGGCAAAAATAAAGCCAACGGCGCCAAGCGGTCCGACAACATCATCAGGAAGTTGAAACCCCATTACTACGCATATAAATTCGATCAATAATAGTGGGAGAGTAACGCTTGCCGAAAGAAATACAGAAGACAAAACGGCATATTTCTTTTTTTGAAGAGACAAATAATTCTTGATTCTCTCATACTCGCCATTGCCTTCTAATCTTTTACAGGCAAAAAGTTCTTCCACGGTAACGCCGAATATCTCGGCTAGCCTGGGAATTAAAGCGGTGTTGGGCTTTGCACTGCCGTTTTCCCACTTGGACACCGCCTTGTTTGTAACACCAAGCATTTCCCCGAGTTGTGCTTGAGAAAAGCCTTTTTCCATTCTCAAGGCGTATAAAAAATTTCCAAAAGTATAGTCGTTCATAGGGTTTTCTCCTTTCGGTGATATCACAATTTTACCATTTTCAAGGCGCTTCTTCAATATAAACGCTATCTCTTTTTGGTAGAACATAGACTGGAACGGTTAAAAATCATTGATTACCCGATACCGTTACCGGCTCCCAACGTGTTCATCCTTTGCCGTTGCGGTTTTGACACAAATTTTAAGAAACACACAAACCGTAGCCCTCTTTAAGGCGTGAGGATCTTCGCCGCAAACGGCGGCACGATGCTGTACGTTATCAGCGACGAGATGATCCCCGAGACCCACGCCCACGGCAGTCAGCGGGGCGCCACCTACGCCCTGCTGGTGGGCTTTTGTCTGATGCTGGTGATGGATGTATGGCTAGGATAAGGGGAAGAGTACGATACTGGAAATAGTGTAAAAAAGCGAACCCGGTGACCGTTTTGGCCACCGGGTTTTGTGCCGGGGAAAGTGCTTGTCGGAGTTTCTGCTGGTGCAAAACTATTTCTTTTTTACATTGTAAAAAACGAGAGCAAACTGACATCCAAACCATATCGCCAAAGACGCCAATTTTATGGGCAGCCAATTGGATAAGATCTGAAGGTTAAAAACAACAGGGAAAAGTACAATAGCGGTAATATAGCACATTTTCACCCAAACGGGCAGTTCGGAAAAGCGAACTCGTTTTCTCTCTTTTTGCGTTTGTTTAGAAAAATTGATTTTCAACAAACGTTTTATATGGACAAAGCAAATAAACACTCCATAAAGAATGATTACAACAAATGCAGCGATTGAAATAATAATATCAGCATACGCAAAGTCTTTGGAAAAACACAAAATCAGAAATTGTAATCCTACAGTGTCGAGTTTTTACCCGATAGAAAAAGGCTTGACTTTTTCCGCACCTACCTATATAATAAAGGGGAGTCGGGCGGCGGTAGGCTTTTCCGCCCGTCCCTTTTTCGCCTGGTCTATCGGTTAGCTTTGTACGGTCAACCGATAGACTTTTTTTATTCGTTTAACTTGCTTTGTAACTGTTCAATAGCCTTTATTATTTCGGCTTTGTCGGTTGCGTTCTGTGCGATGATTTTTAAGGCTTCTAAATAACTATTTAAGTGAAGAAAGAGCAGGCAACAGCCTACTCTTTCTTTTTGGTACGGGTGGCGATACAGGATTTTTCTAAGAAATGCAGTAAACTCAAGGGTTTAGCGCAGTCAGTAAACAGTACAATATCCTGTTTTATCATCTCGTAACCAGTCCGAAAGGA
>CAYSRL010000092.1:2132-5618 GCA_964433515.1 uncultured Ruminococcus sp. | reverse complement strand
TCTCGTTCCCCGGCTCGTCAGCGATGGAGACCAGCGCCACCACGTCGGGGTACTCGGCCAGCATCTCGCACAGAGGACGCACGAAATTCTCAGCATAGTGATCCGCCACCTCCCGGTTGCCCAGCATCTGGGCGATCACATGCCAACCCTCCATACCGTAGTAAGAGGGCATAGAGGAGCAATGGAAATAGATGTTCCACATCACCGGCATACCGATCTCACGGCACATATCCAGCAGACGGCGGGCATTGGTCAGGTATTCCTCTTTGATGCCGATGACATCGCCGTTGTCATCAAAGATAACGCCCTCGCCCATAATTGAGCCGCCATAGGCCATAATGTTATAGCCCATCGCTTTCAGGTTGTAGATCTCACGGTAGATGTTGTCTGCGCCGTAATAATCCAACTCGACCCGGTTCCAGTCCTTGCTGGAAGAGGAGTTGTAGTATTCGGCCATCAGTTCGTTGCCGGTCAGGTTGTGACCGGTCTGGCCACCATTAAACCAGGGGAACCAGATGCCGTCGATCAGGCCGTCCCGCTCCAGGATCTGCTCGATGAGCATTTGGTCAGAGGAGTCGGTCCAGGCGAAGTCCCCGCCCATTTCAGCGAACACGGTCAGGGGCAGAGCGCCCACCAACAGAACCGCCGAGAGCAGGATTGCCAACAGTTTTTTCATTGGTTTTGCCTCCTTTAAACGGATGATTTTTGTGACCATAATATGTCAATTATGTATTATAACATATACCCTTATAAAAGGCAAGAACAAAAACAACTTGCGTTTTCGGAACATATCTATTATAATGAGAATCAACACACATACAGCGCAAGGAGAGATGGTTTATGAAACACCAAATCGCACAAAAATTACTGGCTCTGCTGATCGCCGGTCTGCTGATCGCCGGCACTCTGCTGACCGGCTGCGTAGATAAACAGACCCCCGCAACGGAACACGTCCACGAAACGCCGGCGACGCTGAACGTTTCCTATGCCGAGGAGACGGACGGCACCCTCACCTGCACCGTCACGGATTGCGAGGGAGCGGTGCTGTTTACCAAGAAAGAACTGACCCAACAGGGCCTCGCCCAGGCGGTCAACGACAGCGTGTTCAGCCTGAGTTGGGTCACCAATGCGACGGCCCCCGACGGCTTTGAGAGCGTTTATTTTGACCGGGTGCACTGCCGGGTCTCCCCGATGATCTCCGGCGTGCAGGCCACCGACGGCGTCCGGGTGCTGTACGCCCAGAACGAAGAGGGCGCCTGTTCGGCGGTGGTGCAGGACTTGTTTGACAAAACAAACTACTGCGAGACCTATCCGTTGACCGACGCCTATACCGGCGGCGACTACACCTTTATGGGCAGCAAAATGACCGACGACACCCACGCCACCCTGTCCTATCTGGTGGGTGAAGGCGGAGCGCACCGCATCATCGAATACGCCCTGTATCCCGATGGCAAGCCCACCGAACAGACCGAGGCGTCCGCCGAGCCCACTGAAACCGAGAACACCGAAGAAACCCAAAACAGCGAGGAATAAGCCCTTGAATCCCCAAACCGCCACCCTTTCGGGCGGCGGTTTTTTTGGCGTTTGGGTGAGTTTGTGTTGCCAACCGGGGGTGTCTGTGGTAAAATGAGGGCATATACTGGTATTACTGAGGTGTTCATTATGCATTTTTGCGGTTATCATACCCACACCACCTTCTCCGACGGCAAAAACAGTATGGAGGAGATGGTGCTTTCCGCCATCCGGCTGGGGATGCCGGCCATCGGCTTTTCCGATCACAGCGACTCCCCCTATCAGGACTACTGTATGCGGACGGCGGATTATCCCGCCTATCTGGCGGAACTCTCCCGCCTGAAAGAGAAATACGCCGGCCGGATCACCATTCTGCGGGGCATCGAACTGGATTCCCACTCCGACCCCGCCATCGTGAGCGAACTGGACTATTTTCTGTGCTCGGTGCACGAACTGGTGTTTGAGGACCGGTTTTACGGCATCGACCACGCCGCCAGTCTGCAGATGGACTGCATCAACAACGAACTGGGCGGGGACAAACTGGCCTTTGCCCGGTGCTATTTTGACCAATTGGCCGCCCACGTGCAGAAAAACAAGCCCACCATCGTGGGGCATTTCGACGTCATCACCAAATTCAGCCTGATGGATGAAGACGACCCGGCCTATCAGCGCATCGCCCTGGAGGCGCTGGAAAAGGTGGTCAAGGTGTGCCCGGTGCTGGAGATAAACACCGGCGCCATTTCCCGGAAATGGCGGGACCGCCCCTATCCGGCGGATTTCATTCTGTCCGCCCTGCGGGAAATGGGGGGTAAGGTCATTCTCGGCGCCGACACCCACGCCGCCGACACGGTGGACTGCGCCTTTCCGCTGGCGGTGGAGATCGCCAAAAAGAATGGGTTTGACCGGCTGTTGACCCTCTGGCCGGACGGATTCAGAGAAGAGAAGATATAACGAAAAAGCCGATGCAACCAACGGTTGCATCGGCTTTTACTTTTATTCTTCCGTGATGGGCAGGCTGGCGATGGCGTTGAGTTCCATACCGGCCGTGTGCCCGGACAAGAGTTCGTAGTACCCTTGTGCCGCCACCATGGCGCCGTTATCCCCGCACAAGGCCAAAGGCGGGGCATACAGCCCATAGCCACGCTCTTTACAGGCGGCCTCCATCCCGGCCCGCAGACCGGAATTGGCCGAAACGCCACCCGCCAACACGATGGTATCCGCCCCCAGATCGGCGGCGGCCTTTATGGTGTTGCCCACCAGCAGTTCCGTGACGGTATGCTGGAAAGAGGCGCACAGATCCGCCTTGTTCACCTCCTCGCCCTTTTGCTGGGCGTTGTGGAGGCGGTTGATGACGGCGGTCTTCAGCCCGGAGAAGGAGAAATCGTAGGCGCTCCCCTCCACCCGGGGTCGGGGCAGGGAATAGGCGGCGGGGTCGCCCTCGTGGGCCAGTTTATCCAGCGCCACACCGCCGGGATAGGGCATACCCATCGCCCGGGCCGCCTTGTCATAACATTCGCCGGCGGCATCGTCCCGGGTGCGGCCGATCACCTTAAACTTTGTATAATCCTCCACCTGCACGATATGGCTGTGTCCGCCGGACACCACCAGGCACAAAAACGGCGGTTTCAGGTGGGGGTGCGCCAGATAGTTGGCGGCGATATGGGAGCGGAGATGGTGCACCGGTATGAGCGGTTTGCCTGTGGCCATCGCCAGACCCTTGGCAAAACTGACCCCCACCAACAGGGCGCCGATCAGACCGGGGGCATAGGTGACGGCGATGCCGTCGATGTCCTCCAGGGTCACCCCGGCATCCGACAGCGCCTTGCGCACCACGCCGGAGATGGCCTCGGCGTGACGGCGGGAGGCGATCTCCGGCACCACGCCGCCGTATTTGCGGTGCTCCTCCACCTGGGAGGCGATCACATTGGACAGCACCCGCCGTCCGTCTTCGACCACAGAAGCAGCCGTTTCGTC
>CAYSRL010000092.1:0-2032 GCA_964433515.1 uncultured Ruminococcus sp. | reverse complement strand
TTTATCACCTAAAAACTAAGAATACACAAGGGGGGTCTCTGCGGTTGCTAAAATCTCGTCAAAAATACAAGGAATACATCGCCGCATCCTCGGTGGGGTGGCTGTAAAAACCGGGACGCACCCCATCCCGGACGTAGCCGGCGCCCTCATACAGGGCGATGGCGGGGGCGTTGCCCACCCGCACCTCCAGGGCGATGCGATACAGGCCGTGGGCGGCGCCATAGGCGGACAGATCCGCCAAAAGCGCCCTCGCCACACCCTGGCGGCGGGCGGCAGGGGACACCGCCACGTTGGTGACAAAGCCCTCGTCCACCAGATGGTGCATCCCCACATAGCCCCACACGTTGCCGGCGGCGTCCACCGCCACCCGGAACACGGCGTGGGGGTTCCCCAACTCCTCCCGGAGGGCGTCCGCCGACCAGGGGGCCGAGAAACACGCCCGCTCCAGCTCCGCCAGGGCGCCGATATGCTCTTCTGCCATCGGGACGATCCGCACAGGAATACACCTCCGTTCACAAAAACAGGGGCAGAGTTTCCTCTGCCCCTATCACTCTGCAAGATTACATATTCTCCTCGATATAGGCCACCAACTGACCGACGGTGCGAATCTTCTCCACCATCTCGTCCGGCACCTCACCGATGTTGAACTCGTCCTCCAGGGACATCAGCATATCCACCAGATCCAAAGAATCGGCGCCCAGACCCTCCACAATGTCGGTCTCCGGGGTGATGCTGTCGGCTGCAACCTCAAACTGGGCGCTGAGAATTTCCTGTACCTTTTCAAATACCATAAATAATTTCTCCCTTCCAATCATGTCCGGGGCCGGGAAGCACACCGGAACCTTTTGTCAAAGCAGAGATGACTCTCTACCTCTCCATATTATGGGAAAGCGGGGCGTTTGTCAACCCTTTTTTTGCGAAAAGGGGTTCGGCTTACTGCCCGACCCGGGCCAGATATTCCTCCAGACACAGGCCGGCATCCATAATTTCGTGGGCGATCTCAGGCTCTCCCACATACCGGAAATGCCAGGCCTCATAGATGACGCCGGTGATGGCTTCCTTGCCCTCGGGGAACCGGAGAATAAAGCCATAGTCGGCGCAATTCTCCATCAGCCACTCATACGCCTCGGTGTTGGCAAAACTCTCGGTGAGGGAATAATCGCCGCTGCCGTACAGATCCACCGCCAGACCGGTGTTGTGCTCGGAGAAGCCGGGGCGCTTGACCACCTCGCCGGCCTTGGATTGGATCACCACCGGGTCGGAATACAGCCCCTCGTAATAGGCCACCTTGTTCCAATACAGCCGATCCTGGGTGGCATAGGGACGGTAGGAGGACTGAACGCCGATGTTATAGGCTTGGCCGGCGTCCAGCATCGCCATCAGGTCGTCATACATCCGGGCGTCCACCTGCTGGCTGCCGTTCACCGCCCGGCGATCCACCTTTTTCATCGTGACCGCCTCGTCGTATCCCTTTTCCATCGGGTTCCAGTCGTTGACCAACAGCAGATTCCACGGAACGTTGCCGTCGGGATAGGCCGCCGCCTGGACATAGTTGTCCCCGGCGGCAAACTGCAGCATCCCCTCTTCGTCTATGTACCGGTCGGTATACTGGGGGCTGGTAGCGGTGCCGGAACTTTGGGTGGCGGCGGTGGTGGTTTCGGTGGTGGTGGTCGTGGTGGTCACCTCCGTGGCGGTTGTGGTGGTGGTGGTTGTTGTGGTGGTTTCGGCGGGCTGGGTGGGGGAAGGCGCCTGCTGTTCGTTACAGCCGGAAACCGCCAGCATCGCCACCGCACCGCCAAGCGTCACCGCCGCCGCAATCAGGGTGATAACCAGACCCCGGACGGCGGCATCTCTCTTTCTTTGTGTATGTACGGTCGGCATGGCGTATTCTCCTTGCGTGTGTGTTTTTGTTCATTATACACCCCTTGCGGGGATTGCACAAGATGATTTTGCGATTTCGGCGGCACGCCGACCGTATGCCAACGCCGTAGGGGAGGGCCTCTGCGCCCTCCCGCAAGGGCGGAAATCCCCC